>JAFGNI010000499.1 GCA_016927095.1 Anaerolineae bacterium
CCCTGGCTTCGTCGTAGGAGAGGCCGTACTGCACAATCAACTCATTGATGTAGACGGCAACGGGGTTCGAAGGCATCAGGCGTACTAAGAAGAAGATGAGGGATGTCACAAACCAGATTGTGAAAATGGCTTTCGTGATCCGCCTGACCAGGTAGTTCGACCGTATGCGCTTCACCCACTGGCCAAGTGCTGCTCTTGTTGCGGTGACTGACGCTGCGCTCAAGTGTGCCTCCTGTCTCGCTCCGTGTCCGATTGTCGGGGGTAGAGCAGGTATGGCTGGGAGACGCCGGCGAACGCTGCGTGGCTCTCAGCCCAGCTCCCAATCAAAGCTTGGATGTCTGCGGTCAGCGTCGCCGCCGATCCGGCGTCCAGAACAACCCGTACTTCATCCGTTCCCACCAACAGATCAAAGTGCGGGTGGTCTCCCTCGCGACCGGGTGCTTGCCACGCGAAGTCTGCAGGATAGAGGGCCTTTACGCAGGCGATCAGATGAAGCCCGACCGTCAACGGACGGCACCGGGTGTGATCCAGGACATGTACCTGCACGCCGCCGCACAACTCGCCGCCGAAGCGGGAACCTGGCGCGGGCACAAACTGCACGGGGCGGAAGCGAACCCCCGGGAGGGAGAGTGCATTGAGGTGAGAGGCCAAGGCGGCGCCGTCGATCCACGGAGCCCCACAGATCTCGAAGGGCAGCGCGGTGCCGCGTCCTTCCGAGAGATTGGTTCCCTCCAGCAGGCACATGCCCGGATACAGGACTGTCGTGGTGAGGTGCGGCATCGCAGGGGAGGTGGGTACCCAAGCCAACCCCGTGTCACCGTACCAGTGGTCGCGGCGCCAGTTCTCCATCGGGACAACCGTCAGCTCTGCGCCGAGTCTCAGCTCCGCATTCATATACCTGGCCAGCTCGCCAATGGTCAGACCGTAGCGAAGTGGAATGGGTGCGATGCCCACAAAGGACTCGTAGCCCGGCTCCAGGCGTGGCCCCTCCAGGGTCATACCGTTGATCGGGTTAGGGCGGTCCAGAACCGTGACCTGCAGGCCGACCTGCGCGGCGCTCTTAAGGACGCAGTACAACGTGCTGATGTAGGTGTAGAAGCGCACGCCCACGTCCTGCATGTCAAAGATCAGCGTATCGAGCTGCGCCAGAACACCGGTGGAAGGCGCCTTGGTCCTACCATATAGGCTGTAGACCGGGAGACCTGTCTGAGCGTCGGTGCTATCGTGCACGACGGCGCCGTCAGCGGTCGCCCCGTGCAACCCGTGCTCCGGGCTGAACAACGCTGTGACGGTCACGCCAGCCTGGATGAGCGCATCGACGTTGCTGCCCAGGTCTGGTGCTACGGCAGCCGCATGGGTCACCAGGCCAACACGTTGGCTTTTCCACGCGCCCGGAGCATCGCTCAGAAAGCTCGCCAGACCCGTCTGAACGCGCATCGCCTCCTCCCTCTTCGGGCCAATCTCTATGTTAGTAGACGCCAAGCTCCTGCGTAAGTAACAAGGCGGCAGCGCCTGAGAGCATAATGTCATTCCCAAGCGTAGCGAAGCTGATCTCCGTGGCGCCGGACAGGGCGGTCAGCGCGCGTCCTGTCATTTCCTCTCGTATCGCATTGAGAAACGGCTCACCGAGGCAGTTCAGCTGGCCGGTCAGACGGATGTGGCATCCACCCAGGATGACGGCCAAGTTGGCGGCTACAATGCCTAACCCGCGCGCTGCCTCCCGGACTGCCTGATTGGCGGCGGGGTGCCCTTGATGGGCCATCGCGCAGACGGTCTGGAACCCGGAGTTGCCTTCGTCACCCAGACCGGCCTCAGCCTGTGTCTCCTGCAGAAGCTCTCGTGTTCTGCGGACAATGGCCGCTTGGGTCGCTACCGTCTCCAGGCATCCCCGGTTACCGCAGGTGCACAGCCTGCCGTTCTCGACGACGCTGACGTGCCCGATCTCGCCGGCACCCAGGGGGTTGCCATGGAAGAGCTCGCCGCCGAGGATGATGCCGGACCCAATGCCCCACTCAACGCTGATGACGACGAGATCCTGGATACCCTCGCTGTTGCCGAAGGTGTACTCACCCAAAGCCGCGGCTTGGCAGTCGTTCGCGACGTAGACCGGGACATCATAGCGGGCCTCGAGCAGGTCGCGTAGCCGGATGTCCCGCCAATCCAGATTCACGGCTTGGACAATCACGCCGTTGACCGCATCGATCAGGCCGGGCGCACAGACACCAATCCCTATGACGGGGCGGTCGGCGGCGGTCATCACGGCGTCCAACAGCTCGTAGACCAGTGCAAGGGCTGCCTTGCGGTTCCTTTGCTGCAAAGGTCGTTGTTCGCGGTGGCGGATGTTACCCCGCAAGTCTAGGATGGCACCCCGGAAGTCCGACCGGGAGAGATCCACGCCGACAAGGTTGCGGTCCTGCTTGGCGATGCTCAGGAGCATCGGCGGCTTGCCGCCGGTGGAAGGCCCATACCCGACCTCCTGCACCAAGCCCCGCGACATCAAGCC
>JAFGNI010000500.1 GCA_016927095.1 Anaerolineae bacterium
CCGCCTCCGCCGTCTGCACGGCGTAGACCACGTTGCGCGCGTTGCCGCTGGTGCTGATGCCCAGCAGGCAGTCGCCGGGCCGGGCCAGGGCCAGTAACTCCTGCGCGTAGCCGACGTCGCGGTCAGGTCGGTCGTTGGCAACGGCGCTGGCTAGCGACGGGTTGACCCCGAGGACGACGGCGCGCAGCCCGCCCTCCAGGTTGCGCGCCAGGAGCGCGCCATCGGGCTGCGCCCCCAGCCCGCGTCGTACGGACTCAGGGAGAGGGCGGGCATGCGCGTACGACTTCAGCAACTCACCCGAGATGTGAAGCGCGTCGGCCATGCTGCCACCGTTGCCGCAGAGGAAGAGCGTCCCGCCTGTCTTGAAGCATCGCACCAACTCATGGAAGGCGCGCATCAGGTCCCCCGCGACCGGTGCGAGCTCCGGATGCCGCGACACGAGCTCTTGCAGTACCCTGTTCGTAGTCATCGCTTCAGCGGTTGCCGTTGGGGCCGGAGAGCGACTGAAGTCGCTACTACGAACGGGCTCCTCCTCCGAATCGCGCACTGTCCCGTTTGTAGTAACCGCTTCAGCGGTTACCTGCGCGATAGCCCGGTGGTGCAGGTTCGGGATCGTCACCGCGTGATCCCCCGTCACGTGATACCCCGCGCCGCCCAGCGATACGGGCCGGTTGATGATGTTCTTTCGCGGGCGATAGTAGTAGAGTGGGTCGTGATAGCCCAGCTTGCTGTGGTAGTCGTCGCCAAGCGAGATCAAGTCGAAGTTTGCCGTCGTGATCGGCGCCACGGCGTAGCCTAGATTTCGCGCGATCGTCACAGCCTTGAGGAAGACCTCTGGGCCCGTCACCGCCGACCCGAAGTTGAGAAAGACGCCGCCCGCCAGCTCGGCGACCGACCCGGCGAAGCGCAGAAAGTCGCGTCCGCTCGTGGCTCCCAGCACGCCAAAGTCGGCACTTGGGTGTTGGTGGATGATGTCCGTCCCGATCGTCGCGTGGATTGTCGCTGGGATGCCTAGCCGGTAGGCGTGCCATAGCACGTTGACCTCGCGGTGCAGAAACTGTTCCGGGTGTTGGTCGATGAAACGGCCCACCGATTCGCCGTAGCCGAGACCGTCCCGCGCCCCCTCGCGGAGTGCCTGGAAGATCAGGCGCCCGGTCTCGTCCGCCATGCCAAAGGTCCCGTCCTCCAGGCTTGTGGCCACATCCTCGCTGGTCTCCCCGATCAGGGCCAACTCCAGATCGTGGATCGAGACCGCGCCGTTTCCTGCTACGTGCGTGACCAGCCCCCGGTCCAGCAGGTCGATCAGGAGGCGCGACAGCCCGCTCTTGATCACGTGGGCCCCCATCATCCAGATCACGGGCCGGCTCGCCGCCCGCGCTGCGACGATGGCGTCGACCACCGCGTCGAGCTCCGGGCTTGGGAAGTCCGGTGCCGCAGCCTCCGGATCTACCAGATCCGCCAGCGTCACCAGATTGTGGCGCTCTGCGATGGGGTAGGTGGTTATGCTCCTGAGATCGATCGACGTCATACGTTAGGCTCCTCATCCCCTCGGCCTCTTCTGCCGTTCTCTTAACAAGCTCATTCGGATGTCCGTAGTGTAGCCCAGAAGCCGGATGCCGCGACCTTCGTCCGTCCCGATGGTGCACTTCCCTGCCGTTGCGCCCAAGGGCCTGCTGTTGGGGCCTTGGGCGCTCTCGACCCAGCTCGTATGTTGGGCGCGGCACCTTCGCCGAGCAACCATCGTTCGGCGTCGTAGCACCCGCTGCCAAGTGCAGTCCGGAAGCCGAGCGCGGCGAGTGCGGATGCTTATCTCCTGGAGTATACTGTCTGGTGAGTTCACTGTTGCCCCAGTCAAGGAGGCCACATGCCCATTGTAGATCTCAGCCACCCGATCACGTCCGGCATGCCCGTCTATCCGGGCGATCCCGCGCCCACGTCGGCGCAGGTGACCTCACTCGCCGAGACGGGCTATGTCACCCGTCAGCTTGTCCTCGGCTCGCACACCGGCACCCACATCGACGCCCCCGCCCATATGCTCGCCGGCGGTCCAACGCTATCCGATCTACCCATCGCCACTTTCATCGGTCTGGCGCGTGTGTTGCACCTTCCGGTGGAAGCCGGCAAGACAATCGCCTTGGCCCGGCTCGCGCCGCACGAAACTGACCTCGAGGCCTGCGGCTTCCTGGTCATCAACACCGGCTGGCACCGTCGCTGGGGCCAGCCGGATTACTTCGCCAACTACCCAACTCTTTCTGTGGACGCTGCTAACTGGCTCGCCCGGCAGGGCCTCAAGGGTGTGGGCCTCGACACCCCCTCGGCTGACGGCCCCACCTCCCAGGTGTACGCCGTCCATCACGCGCTGTTGGGGGCCGGCATGGTCATCGTCGAGAACCTCACGAACCTCGACGCCCTCCCGGACCGCGTCACCTTCAGCGCCTTCCCGCTTCCCATCGCCGGCGCCGACGGCTCCCCCGTCCGCGCCATCGCCATCTGGTAGGCATCCCTTCGCGATCCCTTCTCCCCCGTCTCCCCTATCCCTTGTCCCTTTTCCCCCATTGACATCTTCCCCCACGTCCCTATACTCACCCCCATACCCCAGACCTGACGAGGTGACTATGGCACTGGAACGGACGCTGTCCCGTCGCACCAAGATCCTCTACGGTTCCGGCGACGTCGGCTTCAGCCTGACGTCCACGATCATCGGCGCCTACCTGGCGATCTTCCTCACCGATGTGGTCGGTCTGTCCCCGGGCCTCGCCGCGATCTCGATCCTGATTGGCAAGAGCTGGGACTGGATCAACGATCCCATCATCGGCCACATCTCCGACCGCACGCGCACCCGATGGGGCCGGCGCCGGCCCTTCCTGCTCTTCGGATGGCTGCCCTTCGCCCTGGCGTTCACCCTGCTCTGGTGGCGCCCGCCCTTCGATAACACGGTGGCCCTGGTGCTCTACTACGCCGTCGCCTACGTCGTCTACGACGCCGCGGCGACCTTCGTCTATATGCCCTATTTCGCGCTGACGCCGGAGCTCTCCGCTGACTACGATGAGCGGACCTCGCTCACGACCTACCGTATGTTCTTCTCCATCTTCGGCAGTCTGGTCTCCTTCACTGTCCCGCTGATGATTGTCGGGTCCTTTGAGCCCGCCAATGCCCCGAAGGTCCTGATGATGGGGCTCCTCTTTGGGATCGTGTCGGCGCTGCCGCTGCTTCTCGTCTTCTTCGGCACGCGAGAACGGCAGGACCATATCGAGCTGGCGCAGCCGAGCCTCCGGGAATCGCTGCAGTCGGCCCGCCGCAACCCGCCCTTCCTCTACGGGCTCGGTCTCTTCCTGGCAGCCTGGATCGCCGTGGCTATCGTGCAGGCCAACCTGCTCTTCTACATCAAGTACTGGTTGAACCGCGAGGGTGACAGCGACACGATCATGGCCGCGATCTTCATCACGGCGATGCTGGCGCTGCCAATCTGGCAGGTGGTCTCCGAGCGCTGGAGCAAGCGCTGGGCCTATATCGGCGGTGTTGCCTTCTGGGCCGTGGTGCAGATCGTGCTGGTCCTGGTGGGACCGGCCACAGGCATGACCTTCATTCTGATCCTCTGCGTGTTGGCGGGCGTGGGTGTCGCTGCAGTGCATGTCCTGCCGTGGGCGATGATCCCGGACGCGACGGAGTATGACGAGTGGCTGACCGGCGAGCGCCACGAGGGCATGTATTACAGCCTCACGACGCTCGTCCACAAGGTTGCCGCCTCCATCGCCATCCCCCTGTCGCTGCTCGTCCTGGAGTTCACCGGTTACGTGCCCAACTCATCCCAGCAGCCGGCCTCCGCCCTCACGGGCATACGCCTGGTGATGGGCCCCCTCCCGGCGCTTCTCCTCTGCCTCGGTATCGTCATTGCCCTTCGCTACCCCTTGGACCGGGCGCAGTACAAGCGGATCCTGCGGGAGCTAGCTCTGCGCAAGGCCGGCGAGCCGGGGTAGGGGGCCGGAGCCATCCATGCCCATAACCGTAACCCCCATTCACAACAGCCGTGACCGCCGCATCTTCCTGACCTTCCCTTGGCGCATCTACAAGGGCGATCCCCTCTGGGTTCCCCCGCTCGTTCGCGACCGCGCGGAGGCGACTGATCCGGCGCGTGGCGCCTTCTTCAAGCGAGGAGAGGCCCAGTGCTTCGTCGCCTGGCGCGACGGCGTGCCCGTCGGCACCATCTGTGCCGGGGAGGATCGCTTTGCCAACGAGCACCGCGGCAAGCGTGAGTGCATTTTCGGCTTCTTCGACTACGTCGACGACGACGCCGTGGCTTCGGCGCTGCTTGCGCGGGCCATCGCCTGGGCGCGGCAGCGCGATCTGAACGCCCTCTTCGGTCCCTTCAACCTCGACTACGAGAACGCCTATGGTGTGCTCCTTGAGGGCCGCGACCGTCCTCCCACGCTGCTCTGTGGTCACACGCCGCCCTACTACGTCGGCTTCATGGACCGTTACGGCTTTGAGCCCGCACGGGGCGACAACATCGCGATGGCGGTC
>JAFGNI010000069.1 GCA_016927095.1 Anaerolineae bacterium
CATGCTCACCGATGGGTTCCTTGACCATAAGCAATCCCTTGCTCCTCTCTTGCGGAACCGCTAAGAGGTCCGCCTGATCGCGAAGGCCACCCTCCGTCTGGCATTGGGCCCTGGTTCTCGGCACCGGGTTCCCCGTCCGCGCCAGACGATCCGCTGTGGCGAACGCTAGGCGTTTGGGAACGGAGCTCGGTTCGTGTACGGAGGAGTCTCCCTATGGTCTCCGCACTAGAAGCCACCGGGTAGCCAAACGTGTCCAAAGCATCATCAGGCTTGTCGGGACGATTCCGAAGGTGAAGATGACCCCATACACGGCTAGCGCCAGGACTGAAGCATTCGCCTGAATGTAAGCATTGATCGCAGAGACGAAGAGATTCCCCAGGTAGTGCACGATCATGGCTGGCAGCAGGCTATCGGCCTTGAGTGTGACATAGCCATAGAACAGGCCCAGGACGGCTGCCCACACGACCTGGCTTACTGTCCAGATCAGTGGACGCCCTTCCAGGACAGAGAGGATATGCCACAAGCCGAAACACAGAGCGGTGAAGAGGATTGCCTTGCGTTGGTCATGGACACGCAGAAAGGCCGCCAAGATCACACCACGCCAGACAACTTCCTCGAGAATCGATGGCAGTGAAATCACCCAGCTCATCGAGCGGGGCGGCAGTTCGTCGGCAAGCACGAACGAACTGCGAATGAAGCTCCAGTTAACCTGCAAACCTTGTGCCGAGCGGAAAGCCAGCACACCGGCAGCCTGCGACAGCGACTGGATCAAGTAGCAGGATAGCCCCAGTAGGACCAAACCCAGCAGGGGCCGCATCTTGGTCAGGCGGATCTCGGAAAGGTAGTCGCCATACCGATGCCCTTCTCCCGGGAAACCCAGCACAAAAGGTGCCACGACGAAGACCGTCAGGATGTGGGGCAACAGTGTTGTCCAGGGCGGGGGAGCTTGAGTGTAGTCCTTCAATTGCAGGATCAAGCTCAGTGCGATTGTGACCAAGATGTTGCACACAACCCAGAGCACAACGACCAGAAGTGTGAAGAGCCAGGGCTTTCTGTCTAGATGCAAGAGGGACTTCATAGCTATCCTCCTAAAGACCCGAATCCTATCGAGGCACCCGCCTATCGAGTAGACCGAAGCACTTCGGCCTATCTGCCGGGTCTGACATACCAAATGGGTTCGGCAGAATGTACCTGACTGGCTGACTCATACAGACATCCGACGGTCGCACATGGAGCGCCGCCAAGCCGATCTCGTGTAGGTGGAAGAGGTTCGCAAGTACATCCACTATGCAGCGCAGGTCCCTTTCTGTCAAGTCTGAGACGACAGCGGATGTATTTCAGGACATAGAAGCATAGTCGAAAGATAGCCAGCACGGTGCTAGTGTGCCAGCAACTCGAAGGCGCTAGATGTGGTCATTGCATGCCACGGGGGGAAAGGTGCCAGATCCGCGGGGCCGCGACATCATTCGCCGCCTCCGCGTCGGGAATGAGCTTCTACAGTATGACCCGCTTTGCCACACTTCTAGTGGTTGTGCCGTCTAGCTGTCCTTTGGCGATGGCCAAGGAAGAGAAGCCCCGCGATTATGTGAGGCGTCGTTACTCTGATTGCTGGCAGGGAATAGGCGGACCTGAAGCTCGAAATGCATCGAGAGACGGGGATCTGAGTTGGGTCTATGACCCGAACCTACTGCAAGTGGGGCGCACCACAGCCGCCACGAGACGCGGAGCTATCGAGGCACAGGCAATCTACCCCTGGGGAAACCGCGGTCGTACCGGCGGGCGCCGCCAGTCCGTGCGGTTGAAGAGCCCCGTGATGTTCGGGTCATCCGCCTCGTGGTCGGTGTAGAACTCCTCGCCCCCGTCGGTGACCCAGCGGTGCTGCCACTGGTTGGACCCCGTCTCCACCTCGCCGATGTGCGGGTTGAGGTACGCCTCCTGATTCATCATCGTCAGGCAGGCGTCGTTCTAGATCTCGGCGTTGGTCCAAGCCCGGCGGTGGTCCGTGATACAGACATCTTTGGGCGTTGAACGCTACCAGTGCGCCATATGCGAGACAACTACAGCGCTGAAAACGGGTTCTGGACGCCTACGTGCAACTGGGTTGCACACTGGATCTAGGGGTCTCAGCCACAAAGGCTGCGCACCTGGATTGTACGATCCCATGCTCGCGACGGATCCTTCCCAAGTACGCTCAGGACGCCGTCGCCTGCGGCAATGTCCCTCCTAGTTCGGCGGCCCGCGGCGTATGTCGTCGAGGCTCTCGATCTCCATCGTCATGAGCTCGGTGGCGCCAAGTTCGCGGCAGAGCTCGCGATAGGCGGGATCCGGTCGATCAGGCAAGATGATCTCGCCAGGGCTATCGGTATGGCTGTCGTAGTAGTTCAGAAGCGCGCGCAGCTCCCCTTCGAGCGTATCCGTCGCCTGCTCGCCTTGAGGGCCCGGGTATTCCGGGAACAGCGCAGGCCAGGAAGGCATGATACCGTCCCACTTGGCCCCGCGGCGGAAAGGCTTCTTGTGGGGCCACCAGCAAGCCATCACAAGGGGAATGCGCGGCTGCTGCACAGGAAGGACCGACAGCTTGCCCTCGTTCACGGTGAAGAACTCCCCAGAGAAGGTCACGGCCTCACCGGACCAGAGGCCCGCGATGATCGCCAGTGCTTCGTCGTATTTGCGCCCCAGGGCCTTCGGCGCGTAGGTGCCGCCGTAGGCCTCGTACTCGTGGGGCGTGCCGAGGCCGAGGCCCAGCAGCAATCGACCATCGGACAGGTGGTCGAGCGTGGCCGCGACGCGGGCGATGCGCCACGGCTGCTGCGCAGGTGCGGGCGTGATCCACGTGCCCAGGCGAATAGCCTCGGTCTGGACCGCGATGGTCGCCAGAACGGTCCAGGGATCTGAGTAAAGGTCGTACGGTGAAAAGGAGTCGCTGACGTAGACGCCGTCCCACCCCGCCTCTTCGGCAGCGACCCCGTAGGCGACCGCCGTCTTCACGTCAAAGGCGCTCCCATTCTTCAGCCAGACACTGTGCTTGAGCTCCGCTTGCTGCGGCAGCATGGTATTCTCCTATCGCATACATTTACACTATTATTATAGTATATATGTTTGTATTTGTCAAAAATGCACGACATGGAGGGCTGGCGGGCGCAGGAAATCAGTGACTGGGGATGCGATATAGGAGCGTCAGCGGACTGGGCAGCGTGAGGGGGAGACGACGCCTAGATGCGTTGAGCGTGGAGCTGCAGCCACTGCAGGATGTCCCGGCGGCGGAGCATGCCCACGAGTTGGCCGTCCAGGAGCACAGGAAGTTGGCGCACATCCGAAGCCGCGAGCTTGTCCAGCGCCCGCTCCACGTCGTCACCGGGTGCCACGGTGATCAGCTGGTCCGCCAGGGTCATCACCTCGCGCACCGCCGTCACGCCCCACGCCTCACGCGTGATCCGCCGCACATCGGCTAACGTCACCAGGCCCACAAGCCGGCCCCGGTCGACCACGGGCAGCGCGTCGTCGCCGGTAGCGAGCATCTGATCGTTGAACAGGTGCGCCAGCGACAGCGCCGGATGGCACGTCGGTGGGTTGGCGCGCATCAGCTGCGAGACGGCGACGCCCCGGAGCACATCGCGGATCACGACCTGCTGGTAGCTCTGGGCCGAGGCGTTCTTGAGGAACCAGCCGATGAAGGCCAGCCACAGACCGCCGCCCAGCCCCGTGCCCAGGAGGGGGACGCGCAGTCCGAAAGCCATCGCGATCCCACCGAAGATCAACCCCCAGGCGAGGGCCCGGGCCACAGCGACCGCTAGCCGGGTTGCCAGGCGCAGGTTACCCGTCAGCGCCCACAACGCCGACCGCAGCACCCGTCCCCCGTCCAACGGCAGGCCGGGGATAAGGTTGAAAAGGCCCAAGCTGACGTTGACCGAGCCCAGCCAGACCACCAGCGTCTGGAGTGGGCTGAGGCCCGCCACCGCAGCGACGGGATTGCGGGTGCTGAACCCCGTGGGCAGCAGGCTCAACCAAGTGATCAAGAGCAACATGCCCCCCAACAGCAAGCTGACCAGCGGCCCCACGACGGCGAGCAGGAACTCCGACGCCGGGGATTCGGGTTCGCGTTCGAGATCGGAGACGCCGCCGAAGAGGTGGAGCGTGATATCCCGTACAGGAATGCCGCGCGCTCGCGCTACCAGCGAGTGGCCAAGTTCGTGGGCCAGGACGGACCCGAAGAAGACCAGTGCCGCGAGGATGCTCGTAGACCAGACAAGGAGCGTGCCCCAGTTCGGGTGCATGCCCCGGAAGGTCTGGCTGAGGTTGATCACGACCAGGAGCAGGATCACGAACCAGCTCCAGTTCACACGGATGTCGATGCCGAACAGCGTGCCGATGCTGACCGAGGTCGCTATTCTCCCAGCACGCATCCCCACCCTCCCTTGCCGGCGCCTACCACGCCGTCTCTCGCCATGCCCGCGCCTACTGCGGCACCGGCCCCTTGGCTGTGCAGGTCAAGACCCCAGAGCGCCGGTGACCTAGGGCACCGGCATGCCCGCGTCGACTGGAGACGTCACATCAGCCGTACCATACACGACGGCTGCGCCATCCACAGCTTCGGACAACAGCGCCTCCAGGAAGACGCCCTCTTCGAAGATAGCGGCCTTCCAGCCAAGCGCAAGTCGATCCAGCAGGTAGGCCTGTGCCATCCCGCTGTAGTAGAAGCGACCATCGCCGTGGCGCCCCGCCGTCCGCTTCACCTGCGCGACTTCGCTGCGGTAGCGGTTGGGGTAACCGTTGTAGGACCTGAAGTCCGCATCAGCGTCCATGGCGCCGACGGGCACATAGGAGGGTGGATCGGCGCGCACGCCTTCGTAAGCCTCCTCCCACATGCGGAGCTCGCTGTACTTCGCCAGCCCCTCCACCCACTCGCGCTGCCGCTCATAGTCGATGAGCGCCGGGTCAAGCTGGGCGTCTTGGCGACGCGCCTCACGCTGCGCCAGGAAGGTGCGGGCACGCTCACGGGCCTCGTCATCGCTTTCCGCGCGGAGCCCTTGGACCAGCAGATCGAGTTCTACTTGCCAGGCGGCCTCGAAAGCCTGATCCTCCCAGGGATAGCACCCCTCCTGCGCACGCTGGACGCGTTCCCCCGCTATGAGCCGCTCAGGCGCAACGCTGCCCTGGTAGGCGTGGAACGCTTCGTGGACGATGGCCATCAGATAGCCGTCGCTGCCCTGCAGCAGCAGGCTCGCCGCCAGCCGGTAGGGGAAGATGTCGCGCAGCACCGGCGGCAGATCCTTGTGGAACTGCTCGTAGAGCATGATCCGCGTCCATTCCTGCGTAGCCATGCTGGATGCCCAGAGCTCGCCGATCTGTACCGTGAAGGCCTGGGGCGTGACGTCGCCACCAGGCAGCGGCGCGCGATAGACCTGCCCGCCGCCCTGCACGGAAGCCACCACCGGCGCCATGCCGTCTATGGGTTCCCACGGGTTGCCAAACTGCTGACCGTCGGGCACCCGGCGCCATCCCGCCGGAGGATTCGGATGGCCCACAAGGTAGACGAAGGCCTCATCGTAGGTCACCAGCGGAATGGGCACCTCGTGCCAGCCGGGGCGATCCGCGGAAGCGGGCCAGACCTTGTCCCCAAGCCCATCTATCAGATGAGCAGCCTCCGCCAGATGCACCTGGGCACGCTCACCCAGCGTTCCCGGCATAGCCGGTGAGGTGGGCAACGATCGATTGCGTATCGCGGTGACAACCAGGGCGCCGACCAGCAGCGCCGCCACCGCCACAACACCCCAACCTAGTATTGCTCTCAGAGACATATCAGATCCTTGGTACTAGTTTGCATGGGGGATTATACCAGCAAGGTCGGAGCGCCGGCAACCGTAAGTCGGTTATATCGTTGTATAATGGACGTAGCGCCGCTTCAGTGAGGGAGGTCGACATATGGGTAGCCGTCTCCGCTGGCTGGTGTCCGTAATTGTCCTGTTCATCGTCGTGGTGGTGGTGATGGGAACGGGGTCTGAGCGAGCACGGGCGACAGTCGACTACGCGCGCCAGACGGGCGAGCCCTGCGCCACCTGCCATGTGCGCGCCGAGGGGGGCGGCAGCCTCACCGTGATGGGCGCGGGATTTGCCCGCAGTGGCCACCAATGGCCCGTGCCCGTGCAGTTCGTGGAGAGCAGCCCCTCGCTCTCGGACTTCGGTCGGGCCGTCAGGCTCATAGCGGGCTACATCCACGTGACGGTGGCGCTGCTCTGGTTCGGGACGATCCTCTATATCCACATCGTCGTGCGTCCCCAGCAGCTGAGCGCGGGCATCCCGCGCAAGGAAGGGCTGATCGGCTGGATCAGCATCGGGACGATGGCGCTGACCGGCATTGCCCTCACCATCTTCCGCGCCATCGAGACCGGATCGGTCTTCCGCGGGACCTTTGGCACGGTCTTCATCATCAAGCTGGTCCTCTTTGGGCTTATGGTGGCGCTAGCCGCGGTCGGGACCTTTGTGCTGACCCGGCGTATACAGCGGCGGCCCTCCGAGGTCCCAGCCGCACCGGCAGAGGAGGCTGGTGAGATCACGCCCGAGCGCCTGGGTGGGCTCGACGGACAGGCGGGCGCGCGCGCCGTCGTGGCGGTGGAGGGGAAGCTCTATGATGTGTCGCAGAGCCGCCTGTGGCGCGAGGGCGTCCACGTGCGGCAGCACCGCGCGGGACAGGATCTGACGCAGGCCATGGCGAACGCGCCGCACGGGGCAGAGGTCCTCGAGCGTGTGCCCTGCCTGGGCGAGCTCAAGCCCGCAGCGGCGGGCCAGGCGCCCCCCGCCCGCCCCCCGTTGATCCGGCGTGCCTTTGTGGGTGCGACCTACGCGAATCTGGCACTGCTGTTCGGCATCATGCTCTGCGTGGCCTGGTGGAACTGGGGCTTCACGCCGGGTGGACGAGAGCCGGTGGAGATCACGCCGCTTCAGGCCTCTCTGACCGAGGCCTCCGCGGGCTGCATCGCTTGTCACAAATCGAACGAGTTCCTGGCAGCGCAAGTGAGCGAGTGGGAGCATAGCCATCACGCAGCGGCCGGCGTAGGCTGCTACGAATGTCACCATGCCTTGGCCACCGATGTCGACGCGATGGACCACAACGGCTACCTGGTCAGTGTGCTGGTGACCCCCAAGGACTGCGCCGCCTGTCATGTGGTCGAGGTGGACCAGTTCACCGCCAGCCACCACGCACAGGCGGGCAACATCCTGGGTTCCCTTGACAACATTCTGGGCGAGCAGGTGGAGGGCGTGGCTGCAGCGGTGTTGGGCTGCGAGCAATGTCACGGCAGCACGGTGGCAGTGCGGGAAGACGGCACGCTCGCGGCAGCGAGTTGGCCCAACACCGGCATCGGCCGCATCAACCCCGATGGGACCAGGGGTGCCTGCTCGACCTGCCACACGCGCCACCGGTTCAGCGTAGCCGTGGCCCGTGAGCCCGCCGCCTGCGGCAACTGCCACATGGGGCCGGACCACCCGCAGAAGGAGATCTACGAGGAGAGCAAACACGGTGTCGCCTTCCTCGCCTACCATGACCAGATGGCGCTGGATTCGGAGTCGTGGATCCTGGGTCAGGACTACACCGCGGCGCCGACCTGCGTGACCTGTCACATGGGCCACGCACCCGGCGTCGCGCCCACCCATGACGTAGGCCTGCGTATCGCGTGGACGCTGCGTCCGGCGGCTTCCGTCCGCCAGGACGATTGGGAAGCGAAACGGGTGCGGATGACCCAAGCCTGCCGGCAGTGCCATGCTCCCGGTTTCTACGAGAACTTCTTCGACCAGTTTGATGCCGCAGTCGAGCTCTACAACACCAAGTTCGCCCTGCCTGCCGGCGAGATCATGGGCCAGTTGCGCAGCGCGGAGCTGTTGACCTCCCTGGACTTCGACGAAGAGATCGAGTGGACCTACTTCTACCTCTGGCACCACGAGGGCCGGCGGGCCCGCCACGGCGCCGCCATGATGGGCCCGGACTACGTCCAATGGCACGGCTTCTACGAGGTCGCAGACCGCTTCTACAATGAGCTCATCCCGGAGGCGGAGGCGCTGCTGCCGGGCGTGACCGATCCCATCTTGGCGGACGAGGCGCACCGGTGGCTGAGAGGTGAAACGCAATAGCGGGAAGCATCTCGAGTCTCGAGTCATACCTGTCTGCCAGGCGACCGCCGCGGCCGGCGCGCTCACCATTGACGATTCACGATTCACGGTGCGCGAGACGCCTAGTCCCGCCAAAACAGCCCCCCAAGCCCGAAATGAATGGTGGATGGTGAACAGCCAATCGTGCTGCGAGCCGCGCGGCCTGGCTCTCTACGAAGCATGAATCCAGACTCGAGACTCAGGACTTAGTCCTCGCCCGCCTCCGTAGTACCCCCGCCTGCCCCGGACGCAAACAGCGCGAAGAGCTCCTGTGCATACCCGGCTACGTCCCCCGCCGCAGGGCTGCCGGGTGGCGGCAGCTCCGGCAGCGAAGCAACGCTGTAGACGCTGTTCGGCGCCAGCCGGTTGAGCCGCGTCCACGGTGACGCGCCGCGACCCCCATACGCCGCTGCGGTCGCATTGGCCAGCATCCGGATGGCGTGACCCAGGTCGGGCTGCACGTGGTCCTCCCGCGACTGCAGCCGCTGGTACGGAACCTGCAGGCTGCGGGCGAAGGTCTCGGCCTCACGTTGCGCCCAGAAAGCCTCGTTGTCACAACCGGCGTCCTGTAGGTGGCCGACCGGGGTAGCGCCCTCCCCTTCGCCTGCGCCGCAGCCGCCGGTGTCGTCCCGGTTGGCAGGGCCCTCCCAATCGATCAGGAAGACCACCGGCAGGTCCGGATGACGCGCCAGCGCCCCCGTGGCCATTGTCACGCCGTAGGAGTAGGAGACGACGCCGGTCCGCGTGCCGTCGATCTCCGGTAGGTTCGCCACGTAGGTAATCACAGCGGCGAGCCCATCCTGATGGATGAAGCCGCCGTCGTCCTCCTCCCCGCCGCTCTGCCCCCGCCCGTCGGGGTCGAAGACGACCACGGCAAACCCACCGCTATCGGCGATGGCCTGAGCCTCAGAGCCGGTGCCGCCCGAGGCTGCCAGATAGGCCGAGCCGGCACCCCGCCCCCCCGGCACTAACACCAGGGCTGGCAGCGCCGTCTCACCATCCCATCCCTCAGGTGTCACGACTCGGACGAAGAGATCGACATCCGACGTAGGGTTGCGCACCCAGTGGACGCCCGGTCGCTGTCCTGGGACACCTTGAGGCGCGGGCAAGGGTTGGGCCATGGGCGTAACCACCGGGTCCGGCGCCGGCGTCGGCAGCCCGCAGTCGCCGGGGCAGTTGTCGGGCGTCTCAGGGCCATCACAGACCCCATCGCCGCACCGTTTCTGCGATTCCGCGGTGCAGACCCCGTCGCTGCAGCCCGTGCCCCGCTGGGGCGGATAGGTCGCGGTGGGCGTGACCGCTGCCGTAGGCGATGAGGGCGCGGTGGGCACAGCGGTCGGTCCTGACAGCATCGTCGCCTGGCAACCGGCGATCAGGACAATTGGCGTCAACGCCACGCCCGCCACAAGCAGTACCCCCATCAGTGCCCGCGACCACACGGCACACGCCGGCGCCCCACGCCGGCCGCCAGATGCGTCCCGGCGCTCCCACCCGGATTGCTCTCCTGTGGCCATACCCCATAGGTATCCCAGTTCGCTGCAATGACAAGCCTATGGCACAGCGATCGCATCTGGTCCCACGGCTGCAACGTTCCTGAAGCCCAGACGGCAGCGCTACCGCCCGCCGCAGACCATCGAGCACCCAACCTCCGTTGCGCCCAAGGGCCTTCTGCGGGCCTTGGGCGCTGCGGTTCAGCCACCCCCCGCCCACGCTATCGCCACTAGCACATGCGCTCTAGAGAGCGCCCAAGGCCTTCGGAAAGCCCTTGGGCGCTGGAGCCACAGACCACCTCGACCCAGCGCAGACCACTCAGCCGAACCTTGACACCAACTCGATCCGGTGCTAGAGTGGAAGTAGACCGGTCCTGTGGACCGGTCGGTGCATCAGTCAAGCGGTTGAGCTGAGCCCTAAGGGATAGGCAAGCCCCGTTCCCATCTCGCTGACGCACTGACCAGATCGGTCATACTTGCACCAGGACCTCGCTGCTTCTTTCCATCTATCCTGACAGACGTGCCATCCCGCTACTGCGCAGGACGCTGAGGCGCCATCGCGCACCGCATCGCAGCCCCCGCCGAAGCACACGGAGCCGTGGGTCGCAGCCGCTACGCCATGCCTTGCCTCTTGCTGCAGGGCCTACTCGGCCGTCGCCACCTTGGGTGTCCTGTGCCTGTGCGCCGGGCCCACGGTGAAGGATGGTGAAAAGGAGCCCATGCGATGATGAGAGCGAATCCGGTAGCATTTCTGAGGAGAGGCCGCCTGATTGCTTGGGCGGTGCTCTTGGCGTTGACCGCGCTTGGCTTGGTCATCCTGACCTCGCCAAGCGCGACCGTCGGAGAAGCAGCAGCGCCTCCGGTTCCTGTGGCTGTTGGATCTGAGCGCACGGCGCCGGGCAACCGAACGCCCGACATGGCGATCGCCGCGGCAAGCCATCGCCGGGATCTGCAGGCCGTCGACGGTCCCGGCATCACCGTCGACTTGGTCTACGACGCCATCTGGGGCGTCGTGGCGCCGGGCAGCACCGTGACCATGGTGCGGTCGGTGGACGGCGCCTATGGCGCCGCAGAGGCCGACGGCATGGGCTTCTTCTGGACGCCGCTATGGCGACCTAGTGGCAGACCGGCTGCCGTCGCCGGTAGCGGCACCCTGCAGGTCTACGTCGACGGTGAGTTGGAGGCCGGCATCCCCATCGTCGACGTTGCGGGCGGCATCGATGTGCTGGCCGACACGGTCGTGGGCAGCGTCACAGGCGTCGCCGCCGGCACGCCGGTGACCGTGACCCTCGGTGTGGACGGCGCAGAACCGTCCGCCGGCGCGCCGCAGGCGACGGCCAGCACCGGCGCCGGTGGCGGGTTCACCGCCAGTTACCCCGGCGTGGACCTGGGGCCCGCCAACCTGGCTGCGGTCGACGTAGCCAGCGGTGGCGGGCGCGTGCGGACCTACGTCTATCCCAATGATCGTGTTTTCGCAATGCACAATGCGAGAGTGGTTGTGGGGTACGCCGATCCCGGACAGCAGGTGGACATCACGGTGTACCAGGGCAGCGGACCTGGTGCAAGTGTGCGGCTCACCAGCACCACAACGACACTCTATCCTCACGGCTTCTATCAGGACTGGGGCCTCGGCGGCGCACAGGCCGGTGACCTTGTCGAGGTGGATCTGGGCAACGGTGAGGTGCTTCAGACGGTGCTGGCAGACCTGGGGATCACCAGCGTGAATCTTGTTCTGGACGAGATCGAGGGCACCGCGCCGGCGGGTGAACCGGTGACCCTACGGCTCTGGCAGGAGGGTGGTTACACGCAGGCGACGGTGACGACAGACGGCGCGGGCGCCTTCAGCGCCAGCCTGAGCGGGTTGCGAGCCCGCGACTGGTTCCGGCTGGCCCGGGCCGACAGCCAGGGCAACGAGTCCGCCCTGCGCAGTGGCGCACCCCATTTGGACATCTGGTTCGACGCGACGACTGGCTTCGATGCGAGCGACATCGACTGCCTGATGTGGCGTATCGACGCGCCCGGCGTGCCGGTCACCTTCACGCTGGCGACGGCAACCGGCACCTACACCCGGGCGATGACCTCCGATGCCGGCAACGCCGGTAGTGGGTTCTGCTATGTCATGTGGCGTGGTTCCGAGCCCACCAACTTCTCCCCCGGCGACGTCGTGACGCTGACGTCACCGGCGTGGGAAGGCAGCCTCGTGATCCCCGAGATCTCTTGGTATGTGGACAGCGACAACGACGAGGTCACCGGCGAGGCACCGCCCGGGGATGTCGACGTGACCATCCACAACGGGCAACACGACCGTTACCCCATCGGCAGCTCCGCGCTGCAGGCCGCCACGAGAGCCGGCTCCGACTACACGGCTACCTTTTCTGACTTCGACATCCGCGACGGCGGGAGCGTGAACGTACACCACTACGACCTCGCGACCGACTTCGGCACATGGGTCACGAGCTGGCAGCCGTGGGAGGGCTTGCAGTATCAGGGCTTCGGGATCGACCTCGGTTGGGGGATCGCCGGGACCCTGCCCGTTGCCGGCGACGTTGTGACCATCTCGCTGTACAGCAGTGATGGCCAGACGTTGGTCTTCCAGACGACCGAAGACAGTGACGACCACCCCTGGCGCTTCTGGTTCGAGTGGTGGCCACGGAATGTCAGCCTACCTGCAGGTCACTGGGTCACCGTCACCAGCGAGAGCGGATGGGAGGCCGGCCTCCAGATACCGGAGGTCGACATCCGCGCGGACGTGGAGGCTGACCTGATCTCGGGAACCGCGCCCAAATCGTTGGTCCTTGTGCACTACGACGAGGAGCCCAGGATCGAGCGCCTTGTCCCGGTCGATGACTACATCCTGGACGTGGGTTACTTCGGCGGAGATGTACAGGAGGGCGACGGCATCGATGTCTGGTACACAGCACCCAGCGGGAACCGGGTGCGTAAGGCGCTGGCCTGGCCGACGATGCGCTTGGACTACACACGTGACGCCCTGGAGTGTGACTATCCCGAGGGCCGTACCTTCTGGATCACCGTGACGAACAGCCTGGGCGCGGTCAAGGCGACGGCGAACCCTGTCAGCGTGGACGGCGGCGGCAGCTTCGGGTGGCCCGGCTTCGAGGTGCGTGGGTCAGGGTGGTCGCCGCCGCACATCGATCTCAGGCCCGGAGACAGGGTCTTGTTCGATGCTGACGATGGCTACCAGACCGGTATCCGGATCGGTAGCATCGCCCCGAACCTGGACGCTCTGAACGATCGGATCTCCGGGATCCTCTATGCGCCCTGGTTCACCCAGACACTGCAGGGCGAGGTCCGAGGCGAGTGGTGGGGGATGGGCGGCGCGGCATTCGAGGCCGAGCCGGATGGGGGCGGCTTCGCCATGGACGTCTCCCCCAATGACATCGTCTCCGGCACCCGCCTCAGTCTACGCTACTATGAACCCGATGGTGACGCCGTGGAGCGTGACATCACAGCGGTTGACCCCTCCGAGCTCGGCTTCAAGATCGGCGTCAACTACGTCCACGACTGGGTCAACGGACACTGCGGCCCCGGGCACACAATCCGGATCACGGTGACGGCGTCGGATGGCCACACCGTCGAGGCCACGGGCATCGTCACAGAGACGGGGCAGGTGCCGGGATGGGGCGGTGACACGGGGTTCGACTGGCAATGGGTCGCGTGGGACACGCCTCCGGACATCGATCCCGGTGAATGGGTGAACGCTGAGGTCGACAACGGCGAGATCCGCACCGTCCACGTGGGTACCATCGATGGCCATCCCGATGCCGGCGCCGACAGCATCGAGGGCACGATCCATGTGCCTGACCTCGAGGACGTGGTGCGCGTCACCTGTGCCCCTTGGAGCGGTGCACCCGCCGGCGTGCCACGAAAGGAAGACCTTGCCCTCCCGGACGACGTGGATACCTATCGCTGCGCCTGGAATCCCGACACCGAGTGGGATCTCGAACCCGAGCAGACCATCGGAGTCTGGTACGCCGAGCCCGACGGTGATGAAGTCTTCTCCGACTTCGAGATCACGGCACCCACTTGGGAGATCTTTCTGCCGGTCGTTATGCGTGGCCCCTGACGCCTGCGACGCCAAACCCCGCGGCCGCACTATCTCGAGACGC
>JAFGNI010000501.1 GCA_016927095.1 Anaerolineae bacterium
AGACGCCGGTCGATCTGGACGATGCGCCTAACGCACCGGCGGCTCAGATTGAGGTCGTGGCTGTGGGGCCACTGGTCGGCACGCTCCGGGTAACACGCAAGCTTCACAACTCCACGATGACCCAGGAGATCAGCCTACGGCGTAACAGCCGGCGGCTGGACTTCCGGACGTCCATCGACTGGCAGGAGCGCCATAAGCTGCTGAAGGTGATCTTCCCCGTCGACGTCCATGCCAATGAGGCTCTGCACGAGATCCAGTTCGGCCACATCGCGCGCCCGAACCATCGATCGCGTCCCTTCGACGCCGACCGCTTCGAGGTGGCCAACCACAAGTGGACGGCCCTGGTCCAATCTGATCGCGGTGCCGCGGTGCTCAACGACTGCAAGTATGGGGTGAATGTGCTGGATGATGAGATCAAGCTCACGCTGCTCAAGTCCGCGCTCGCCCCAGACATGCACGCCGATCTGGGCGTTCAGACCTTCACCTATGCCTTCTACGCCTGGCACGGCGGCTTCGGCGACAGCGAGCTGGTTCGCGAAAGTTACGACCTCAATGCGCCGCTTATGACGGTGCCCGGCGATGCCAGCACGCGTTCGCTCTTCTCAGTGGATGCGCCCAATGTCGTGGTCGAGGCGGTCAAGCCCGCCGAGGATGGTACAGAGGATGTCATCGTGCGGCTCTACGAGGCGAAGCGGATGACGACAGCGTGCACGCTGACGACGTCCCTGCCCGTGACGTCGGTGGCGAGCACCGACATGCTGGAGATGACGGTTCTCGAGGCGTTGGATGTGGCGGACGGACGGATCGCGCTGAGCTTCCGACCGTTTGAGGTGAAGACACTCCGGCTGCGGCTGGACCGCTGATAGCGACTAGACTGCTGGAGGGATTGAGGGGCGCCTTGTAGCCCGGCGCCTCTCAGGAATGATGGGGCCGGCCTGCAGCCCACGGGGCGGGTTCGGCCTGAGGCTTGGGGGGCAGAAGCGCTCACCGCGCTAACGGACCTGGATTCGGGACGCTGCGAGCGTCGGGAGGTACGGATATGGTCGCTGAAGATGTCGTGCGGGCTGCTTGGGAGGCGGGGACAGTGGTGCCGGCGTTCAACGTGCCGTATTTGCCTATGTTGGCGCCGATCGTGAAAGCGGTTGCCGATCAGGACAGCTTTGCGTTGATCGAGACCGCCCGCATCGAATGGCAGACTTTCGAATGCTACGGCCCAGCTGCGGTGCAGGAGGCCTTCGCGCGGTTTGGCGATCCGGACTACGTGCGTCTCCACCTCGACCACGTACCGGTGGTCGACGAGGATGATCTCGAGGTCGACTACCTGCCGATTGTCCGCAAGGCCATCGCCGTAGGCTATGCGTCCGTGATGGTAGATGGCTCCCGCCTGCCGCTGGAGGCGAATATCTCGGCAACGCGCCAGGTTGCCGGTCTGGCGCATGCAGCGGGCCTCCCGTGTGAAGCGGAGCTCGGATCGATCGTGCGAGAGGGGGCTGGGCCGCTGCCGCCCTATGAGGCGCTCTTCGCCTCCGGCATCGGTTTCACCCAAGTCGAAGAGGCCGCACGGTTTGTTGCCGAGACGGGTTGCGATTGGCTCTCCGTGGCGGTCGGCAACCTGCACGGCGCTGTCTCCAAAGCCTTCAAGGACAAGAAGAAGACGGAGGCCCGCCTGGATCTCGACCACTTGGCCCGCCTGCGAGATGCCACGCAGGTGCCGTTGGTCCTGCACGGCGGATCTGGTGTCCGTCGTGAGGATGTCCTGGCGGGCATCAAGGCGGGCATTGCCAAGATCAACATCGCAACGGAGGTCCGCCAGGCCTTCGAGCAGGGGCTCCAGGCCACCGGTAGCCTGGATGGTGCCAAAGCAGCGGTCTACGAACGCACGACCTGGCTGCTCCGGGACTACTACGGGGTGTCGGGGTCGCGCAAGCTGATCTTGGGGTAGGTGGTCACTGGTGGGGCGGTAACGATGGGGGTGTCGAGGAGCAGCCTATGAGCCTGCTGGGTATTGACGTCGGGACGACGGGGTGCAAGGTGGCGTGCTTCGCCGACGATGGGCGCATGCTGGCCTCCGCCTATCGAGAGCACAGGATCGCGCATCCGCAGCCGGGATGGGCCGAACTGGACGCCACAGCGGTATGGGCCGAGACCCAGGATGCCATTCGCGAGGTGGCGACGCAGGTTGCCGAGCAGGCAGGGGCTGATCCGATCCAGGCGGTCGCCGTATCATCTCTCGGTGAGGCTGTGGTGCCGGTTTCCAGGGACCGGCGGATTCTCGCGCCCTCGATGCTCAACTTTGACGTTCGCGGTGGCGCCTACCTGGAGAGGTTGGAAGCAGCGCTGAGCGCCGAAGCCCTCTATGCCATCAACGGCAACACCTGGGGCAACCACTACGGGCTGACCAAGGTGCTGTGGATCAAGGAGCACCAGCCTGTCCTCTACGAACGAACCGACGCTTTTCTGTTGTGGAGCAGCTTCGTAGCGACGATGCTTGGCGCAGAGCCTGTGGTCGATACGACATTGGCTAACCGGACCTTGCTTTTCGACCTGGAAGCGGAAGATTGGTCAGAATCTTTGTTGGCGATCAGCGGGATCGACCGGAAGAAGCTGCCGGCGACGGCACCATCGGGCACGGTAATCGGCACGGTCGCCCCAAACTTGGCACGGGATCTGGGGCTGCCCGCCGGTGTAGCGATCGTCACCGGCGCCCACGATCAGTGTGCCAATGCCGTGGGCTGCGGCGTGATCGAGCCAGGGCGTGCCGTCTACGGGATGGGTACCTACATCTGCATCACCCCGGTCTTCAGGCGGCGTCCGGATTCGCGTGTCATGTTGGACCGTGGCTTGAACACTGAGCACCACGCAGTGCCGGGCGCTTATGTCAGCTTCCTCTACAACCAGGGTGGGTCGCTGGTGAAGTGGTACCGGGATACGTTTGCAGCCGCGGAGCACCGTGCAGCGCAGGCGGTGGGTGAGGACGTGTACGACCAGCTGTTCGCTGAGCTGTCCGAGGGGCCAAGCGGCGTGATGGCGATACCCCATTTCACGACGACCGGACCGCCGGACTTCATCGCCGACGCCGCCGGTGTCATCGCCGGACTGCGGCTCGAGACACCGCGCGGCGCGGTTCTCAAGGGCCTTGTGGAGGGCGCGACCTTCTACCTCAAGGACTGCGTGGACAAGCTGCCGGCGACGGGCATCCGGATCGACGATTTCCGGGCTGTGGGTGGCGGGAGCAAGTCAGATGCGTGGGTGCAGCTCTCAGCGGACATCCTTGGGCGCCCCCTCACGCGGCCCCGTGTGACGGAGGCCGGCGCGCTGGGCGCCGCCATCATCGCCGGTGTCGGCAGTGGCGTCTTTGCGGACTACCCATCAGCCGTTGGGGCGATGGTGGTGCCCGAGCGCACCTTCGAGCCGGACATGACGCTGCACCACCGGTATAGCGCGTGGTTTGAGCGGTACCAGGAGCTCGCGCGATTGATGGCGGGGTACTATGGGCACGAAGGCAAACCGGGAGAGGCGGATGAACAGTAAGGAGCGGGTGCGGCGGGCACTGGCTCACAAGCCGGTCGACCGGGTACCGATTGGCTTCTTCGCCATCGACTTCGATACAGTCGAGCGGCTTCTGGGTCACGAGACCTATCTACGTGCGAAAGCCAAGTCCCAGATTGCCTTCTGGGAAGGACGGCGCGACGAGGTTGTCCAGAGCTGGAAAGAGGACACCATCGCGCTCTACAAGAAGCTCGACTTCATCGACATCGTCAATGTGAGCGCGATGGCTAGCAGCGTTGCACCCCCGCGCGACTACGAGCCGGAGCGCGTGCGTAAGGTGGGTGAGAACACGTGGGCAGCCGACGACGGGCGGGTCTGGAAGTACTCCGACATCACGGCGGACCTGACATTGGTCGCACAGCCTGAGCCAAGCTACACGCTTGAGAACTTCCCGATGGATGAGGAACCGGCGCCTCCGGATCCCTCCGTCTTCGAAGCGGTCGATGCCATCATTGCGGCGTTGGGTGACGACCGTTACATCCTCGGACCAAGCGGAGGCGAGGCCGGCATGGTGATGCTGGGTGGGATGGAGCACGGGCTCTTGATGTACGCAATGGCGCCCGATGTTGTCGCGAGGGCTATCGCTTACAGCACGAGGATGGCCAACCTCCGCGACGCTCACTACATCCGCACCGGTTCCGACGGCGTGTTGTGGGGAACGGACTTTGCGGCGACGACCGGTCCCTTCATATCGCCGCGTATGTTCGGAGAGTTCTGCCTGCCCTCGATCCAGGAACGGGTCCAGGCCGTCAAGACGCACGGCCTGGCGGTGTTGAAGCACGCCTGTGGCAATAACTGGAAGCTGCTGGATATGTTCGTGGCGGCTGGGTACGATGCTTACCAGTCGATCCAGGCATCGGCGGGCATGGAGTTGGCGAAGGTGAAGGCGAAGGTCGGCGACAAGATGGCGCTCTGGGGCGGTGTGCGCGTGGAGAACCTTGTGTCAGGCACACCCTATGACGTGCGGCGAGATGTCGAGGCGGCGCTGGCGACAATGGCCCCGCCTGACGGCGCCGGCGGCGGCTTCATCCTCGGTACCACGCACTCGGTCGCGGTCGGCACGAAGTATGATAACTTCATGGCGATGCTGGATGCGTACTGGGCGCTGGCAGCGCAGACAGCATCCACAGCATCCAAAGCATCCACAGATTACACAGATTAGGGATGCCAGTTGGTAGGCTAGGCTTTCCAGGAGGCGCAGGTTGATGGGAATGTCTTCCTATGACGTGATGCGGCGGGCGATTGAGTTTGAGGGACCAGACAGGTTACCGCTGCATTTGGCGGCGTTGGGCGTGGATGATGTGCACCACGTGGGCTGGAACCAAATCGGCACGGGGAACCACGCCTATCGCCAGACGGTGGATGAGTGGGGCTGTACGTGGGCCCGCACCGAGATCGATAACATGGGCCAGGTCAAGGGTCATCCCCTGGCAGATTGGACGGCGTGGGAGCGCTACCGGTGGCCGGATCCGGACGATCCCGCATTCTATGAGGGGATGGCGGCGCGTTTTGAGGGCAGCGAGGGCAAGTACGTCACGACCAGCATCTTTATGCTGCTCTTCGAGCGGATGCACGCCCTTCACGGTTTTGAAGCGACGTTGACCGATCTCTACTTGGCGCCGGACCGGGTGGCTGCCCTCGCCGACCGGATCGTGGAGATCGACCTCGGCATCATTGACAACATCGCTCGCCGGTTTGGCGACCGGATACACGGCTTCACCTTCACGGATGATTGGGGCACGCAACAGAACGTCTTCGTGCGCCCGGACATGTGGGACGCGTTCTTCAAGCCGCGCTACAAGCGGATCTTCGATGTCGTTCACGATCTGGGTTGGCACGTGTGGATGCATTCATGTGGCAAGGTCAACGGCATCATCGAGAGTCTGATCGACATTGGCCTCGATATCATTGAGCTGCAGCAACCGCGCGCCCTCGGGATCCCCGAGATCGGCGAGCGGTTCCGCGGTCGTATCTGCTTTGCCTCCCTCTGCGATATCCAGCATACGCTGCCGTACGCGGACGCCGGCGCCATTCGCGAGGAGGCGGAGCTCCTTCTGAATCAATGGTCCACACCCGACGGCGGCTTCATCCTGATCGACTACGGCGCAGGCCATGCGATCGGGGTGGTTCAGGAGAAGAAGCAGGTTATGCTGAAGGCGTTCTTGGCGGCCTGGGAGGATAGGGGATGGGGGAAAAGGGATAAGGGACAAGGGACAAGGGATAGGGGATAGGGGATAAGGTATGCGGTATAGGGTCGACGGGAATTGGTATAAGGGCAATACGCACATCCATAGTGTCTTCTCGGATGGGGGCTGGACGTTCGAAGAGCTGGCGACGGCGTATGCCGGGGCCGGTTATGACTTCCTCTGCCGGACCGATCATTGGGTGGCCTCGGACGCGGCGACGGAGGGAGAAGTGGCGCCGCTTCTGTGGCTCGATGGGGTGGAGTTGGACGGCCATGATGAGCGGGGCAGCTATTACCACGTGGTCTGCTTGGGCACCTTCACGGGGATTGCGCGTGAGATGGGGTTTGAGGCAGCGCTGCAGGCGACGCGGATCCAGAACGCATTCACCATCTTGGCGCATCCCTACTGGACGGGCAACTCCTTCGACGAAGCGCAACGCTGGGGCTTCGATGGCGTGGAGATTTACAACCATGTCTGTCAGTGGCTGAACGGCAAAGGCAACGGTGCACCCTACTGGCACGCAATGCTGGCATCGCATCCTGACACACTCGCCATCGCCTGCGACGATGCGCATGTCACGCCGGCTCATCCGGGGTGGAACGGCGGTTGGGTCATGGTCCAGGCCGAAGCACTGACCGTCAGTGCCATCGTTACCAGCCTGCGGGCAGGGCAATACTACAGCTCTATGGGACCGAGCTTCCTGCGCATCGAGCATGTGGGACGGCAGGTGGCGGTCGAGGTCTCCCCGGTGCAGTTTATCCGGCTTGTGGGGCCCGGTTCGCGCGGTCAGCGGGTCGGCAGTTTCGACGGTAGCCTTCTGACAGAGGCGGTGTTCGACATTCCTGATGATTGGGCCCATGCCTATTTGGAGATTGAGGATACACAGCGGCGACGGGCCTGGACGAATACGTTGTAGTGCAGGCGGATCAGTCGGAGCTTAGCCGCAAAGGAAAACCAGGGTAGATACGATTTCATCTGGAGCGTGATATGGCGAGCTATGATGTTGACAGACCTAACATCGTCTTCGTTTTGACCGACGACCAAGGCTGCTGGGCCTTGGGTGCGGCGGGCAATCACGAGATTCGCACCCCACACCTTGACCGCTTGACGGCGACCGGCCTGCGGTTTGAGGACTTCTTCTGTGCCTCGCCGGTCTGTTCGCCGGCACGGGCGTCGATCCTGACGGGACGGATCCCGTCGCAGCACGGCGTGCACGACTGGATCCGCAAAGGCAATCTCAAGGGTGAGAAGACGCCGGGGCTGGGATGGGGGGACGACCGGGAGATCGAGTACCTGAAGGGGATGATGGGCTACACAGAGGTGCTGGCAGCCAACGGCTATGTCTGCGGCTTCAGCGGCAAGTGGCACCTGGGCGACAGCGTTCAGCCCCAGAAGGGCTTCTCCTATTGGCACGTCTTTCCCTACGGCGGCGGTAGCTACTACAACGGGTACTTCATCCGCGAGGGGCGGATCGAGCGCGATACGCGATATCTGACCGATGTGATCACGGAGGGCGGGCTCAAGTTCCTCGACCAGCAGGCTGAGGACGAGGCACCTTTCTATCTAAGCGTTCATTACACGGCGCCGCACTCGCCCTGGGACCGTGCAGAACACCCGGCAGAGCTGATGGAGCTTTACCAGGATTGCCCGTTTGAGACCTGCCCCGAGGTGCCGGGCGGGCATCCATGGCAGATCAACAGCGCGCCACGGGGCACCGGCGAGCGGCGCCGGGAGCTCCTGAGCGGGTACTATGGGGCGATCACGGGTCTGGATCGCGGTGTGGGTCAGTTGCTGGACAAGCTGGCGGCGATGGGGGTGCTTGAGAACACGCTCTTCGTCTTCACCAGCGACAACGGGATGAATATGGGGCACCACGGGATCTGGGGCAAGGGCAACGGGACGTTCCCGCTAAATATGTACGACACTTCGGTGAAGGTACCGATGTTGATCGCTCGTCCGGGTCACGTGCCGGAGGGTACCGTGACGGATCACCTGCTGAGCCACTACGATATCTTCCCGACCCTGTTGGACTATCTCGGTTTCGACAACCCTGTCGCCGGGACCTTGCCCGGACGAAGTTTTGCGCCGTTGCTGCGGGGCGAGACGACGCTGACGGGGTCAGCGCCGCCAGGGTCTCTGGAATCTGGCAGCATGGATGAGGACGATTTCGTCGTGGTGTATGATGAGTACGGGCCGGTGCGGATGATCCGCACGAAGACATGGAAATACGTCCACCGATATCCCTATGGCCCTAACGAGTTCTACGATCTGGTGAACGATCCCAACGAGGAGCTCAACCTGATCGATGACCCCGCCCAAGCGGAGAGAGTCGCGGCGATGGCCGGCCAACTGGAGACATGGTTCGTGACCTACACGGACCCGCGGCTTGACGGGACCAAGGAGCCGGTGACGGGCAAGGGACAGGTGGATCTGGCTGGGGTCGCCGGTGAGGGGCGGGACGCTTTCGAGTACGACTGGTGGTATATCGACCAGAACGGCGAGCGCCGTGATGACAAGGCCTGGTTCTTCGGTGAGATCATAGAGAAGGAGCAGAGAGAAGAGATGGAGTCTAGAAAGATGTCACACAAGCGACCTGCCGGGCTAGATCGCTTCCACTATGGAGCGACCTACTACCCGGAGCATTGGGGCGTCGACGATCGTGAGAAGGATGCGGAACGGATGGCCGAGGCCGGGATCAATGTCGTGCGGATGGCCGAGTTTGCCTGGGACCTGATGGAGCCGGAGGAGGGCACGCATGATTTCACGCTCTTTGACCAGACGATTGAACACCTTGGTGAGCACGGCATCTCCACCATCCTATGTACCCCGACGGCGACGCCACCGTGTTGGCTAAGCCTGGCGCACCCCGAGATCCTGCGCGTCGATGCCGACGGCGTGCCGATGCAGCACGGTTCGCGCCAGCATGCTTGCCCCAGCAACGCCGTCTTCCGGGCCTACTCTCGCGAAATCACGCGCGCGATGGCGGCCCACTTCGCGGACAATGCCAACGTGATCGGCTGGCAGACCGATAATGAGCTGAACTGCCATTTCTCTGAGTGTCATTGTCCCAGCTGCCAGGCCGAGTTCCAGGCCTACTTGCGCGAGGTCTACGCGGATGACGTCGACGCGCTCAACGCCGCCTGGGGCAACAGCTTCTGGGCGCTGACCTATCGCGACTTCTCTGAGATCTCCACACCCAAGGTCGGGAAGCCTGCCTATCCGAATCCCGCACACCAGCTGGATTACTACCGCTTCATCTCCTGGAATATCGCGCGGTTTCAGCGCGAGCAGATCGAGATCCTGCGCAAGGCACAGCCCAGTTGGTTCGTCGAACACAACGGCACGTTCGCCCACATTGACTACAGGGGGCCCTTTGGGCAGGATCTGGATGTCCTTGGCTACGATGTCTACCCCTTCTTCGACACCGATCCGGAACACAGGCTCTATAGCCAAGCCTTCAACCTGGATGAAGCACGCGCCTGGTCGGGCAACTTCATCATCCCTGAGCAGCAGTCCGGGCCGGGAGGGCAGGCCCCCTACCTGCACGACACGCCGGAGCCGGGCGAGGTGCGACGGATGGTCTATACCTCCCTTGCGCACGGTGCCGATAGCCTTCTCTTCTTCCGGTGGCGCACCTGCCGGTTTGGCGCGGAGGAGTACTGGTGTGGAATCTTGGATCACGACAACGTGCCGCGTCGCCGCTATGACGAGGTTAAGCAGGTCGGTCAGGAGTTGGCAGTGATCGGTCCGGAGATCCTCGGGACGCACGTGCGTGTGGATATAGGCATCGCGGCAGCCGATGTGGACGTCTATGATGCCCATACCACGATGTCCTTCGGACTGCCCTCTCCCAAGCAGGTGGCAGCGTCGGTGCACGCGGCCTTTATGAGCCAGGGCTACGCGGTGGGCTGCGTCCATCCCTCGGACGATCTCAGCGATCTGAAGCTCTATATCATCCCGCACTGGACCCTTTTCAATCCTGACTGGGTCGCCAACCTGCAGGCTTTCGTGGAGGGTGGCGGGGTGCTGATCGTGGGTGCCCGCACCGCGACCAAGGACTGGCAGAACAACGTGATCGCCGATACGCCGCCTGGCGTGTTGTCCAATTTGGCCGGCCTGCGCATAGCTGAGTATGGACGACAGAACGCGCCGGACAAACGTCCGTTGACATTGCGGTTCTACCCGGGAAATGCGCGTGTCATGACGGAGCACTGGTATGAGCAGATCGATCCTATGCCGGGCACTGCCACGATGGCCCGTTGGGAGGGGCGGCACCTGCGGCTTAAGTCCGCCGTGACGATGCGCAAGGTGGGCCAGGGCGCGGTGATCTATGTTGGTACGTACCTCAACGCGGAGATCCTGGCCGCGATACTGCCGCGGTTGACGGAGTTGCGAGAAGACCTGACCCCGGTCTGGCCAACAGTGCCTGAGGGCGTTCACGTCGTGCTGCGGCAGAATGACGAGAAGCGCCTCTGGTTCTTCATCAACGCCAAGGAACTGGGATCTATCGTGCAAAATCCGCCGGATGGCACAGATCTGATCACTGGGAAGGCGACCGGGTCGCGGTTGTTCCTGAATCAGACCGGGGTGGCGGTCATCAAGCAGACTTTGCGGAAAAGCTAGTGCTCAGTTGACCTGACAGTTGAGGTGTGTCGTCGCGGCCTCAGCCGCGGAACCGCTGAAGCGGTTACTACGAACCAACTTCACTGACCACTAGGATTTACACATGAGTGAATCGACAGATGGAAAGGCCGGCAGTTCTGTCGATGACCGGACGGGCTCAGCGGAGATCCGCCTGATCGCCGTCGACTTGGATGGGACCCTTCTGCGCAGCGACAGCTCGTTGGCGCCGGAGGGTGGGCGAGCCCTGCTGGCTGCAGTACGACAGGGCAGCCGGGTTGTTTTTGTCACCACGCGCAATCTGTCGTCAGTGCGGCGCTTTGCGGATCAGATCGGGATCGCCGAGCCGGTGGTGTGCACAAACGGGGCTCATATCTTGGGCTCGCCGGTGGGGCCGACCTGGGTGCGTCGCGCGATTCCGGCGGATCTCGCGGCGGCCGTGGTTGCAGAGGCCGATGTTCGTGGCTGGGCACTGATCACCACCGTGGGGGAGACGACGATGTATCACCAGCGCGACGGTCAGCCCTTGGGATGGACCGGCCCCGACCGGCTGGTCGTGGCGCGTAACAGCGAGGCGCTGGCCTATGGCGATCCCATTCGCATACTCAACTACCAGACCGAGGCGATGCCTGAGATCGTTGACTTGCTCCAGACTCACTTCGAGGGTCGATACCATCTCGAGACCTACCTGTACCCGGACGAAACGGTGAAGTCCATCGGGGTCTACGCTGCGCGATGCGACAAAGGAACCGGGCTGGCGGAAGTCATGGCCCGCCTGGGGATCCCGCCGGAAGCTGTGATGGCCATCGGCGACAACCCCAACGACCTGCCTGTGTTTGAGCACGCCGCCCTTCGCGTGGCGATGGGTAACGGGACGCAGGCAGGTCGACAGGCGGCTACCGTCGTGGCACCGACCAACGACGACGAGGGCGTGGCCTGGGCTGTTCAGCGGTTTGTGTTGAAGAGAGGCAACAGATGAATGCAGATTCCGGTTTTGTGTGGCCTCAGGGCCAGCGCTGTGCGGTTTCGCTCACCTACGACGATGGGCTGCCGGTGCACTACGAACAGGTGGGACCGCTGTTGGAGCTCGAAGGCTTGCGGGCGACCTTCTACGTGCCGGCGATGAGCGATGTCCAGGTGCATCCGGAGCGCTGGCGCCAGCTCGCACGACGGGGCCACGAGCTGGGCAACCACTCGCTGTTTCATCCGTGTACGCGCACGACGGAGCGCGAGAGCTGGCTCGAGCCGTGGCAGGACCTGCGCACCTATACGCTGTCCCGCTGGCGTGACGAGCTGGCCACGGCGAATCTGATCCTGCAGCTCCTGGACGATCAGAGCATACGGAGTTTCGGTAACACCTGCTGCGAGACCACGGTCGGCTCCGGCGATGACGAAGTTTCGATGATGCCCGTCTTGAGGAAGCTGTTCGCGGCAGCGCGGGGACCGTTCAACCGCCGGGTGGTCGATGTACGGCAACCGGTGAACCTGTATGAGCTGGGTCACTTCGGCGCCGATAGGCTGACTTTCGAGGAGATCCGGGACGAGATCGAGGGCGCCGCTGAGACCGGCGGGTGGATCATCTGGATGATCCACGGCGTCGGTGAAGGCACGCACGGATTGTGCATCGATGAAGTGGCGCACGAGAAGGTGGTTCGGTGGCTGGGTAGTCGAAAGACCGATATCTGGACGGCGCCTCTGGTGAAGGTGGCGCAGCACGTGGCATTCCAGCAACAGGGCATCGCTGTCGGGTAGCCTAGGAGGCGACGATGAAGGACGTTGAGATGCTGCACGCTATTGCTCTGGCGGATGTGCGTCTGTTGGATGGGGAGTTCCAGCGCCGCTATGCGCTGAACCGTGCCTACGTGATGCGTCTGAGGAACGAGGCCCTGCTGCAGAACTACCTCTTCGAAGCCGGCCTGCATCCCCACCGCGGCATTCTGCGTGCGACAAGCCACGGGGATCCAGATGCCGGCGACGACTGGCACTGGGGCTGGGAGTCGCCGACGTGCCAGCTCCGCGGGCACTTTCTAGGCCACTGGCTCTCCGCCGCCGCCCGGATGTACGCGAGCACCGGGGACGGCGAGGCCAAGGCGAAGGCCGACGCCATCGTCGCCGACCTCGCTCGCTGCCAGGCGCGCAACGGCGGTGAGTGGGCTGGCTCGATCCCCGAGAAGTACTTCGCGTGGATCGCCCAGGGCCACCGTGTCTGGGCGCCGCACTACACTATCCACAAGACGCTGATGGGCCTGGTTGATATGGCGAAGTACGCCGGCAACCAGCAAGCTTTAGAGATCCTGGTGCGGCAGGCGCGATGGTTCACGCGCTGGACGGCGCAGTTCTCGCGCAAGGAGATGGACGACATCCTCGACGTTGAGACTGGCGGCATGCTAGAGGCCTGGTCCGATCTCTACGGCATTACCGGCGATCCCGAGCATCTGGAGCTGATGCGGCGATACGACCGTCCGCGCCTCTTCGAGCGGCTGCTGTCCGGCGACGATCCCTTGACGAATCGCCACGCTAACACAACGATCCCCGAAGCGCATGGCGCGGCGCGCGCCTACGAGGTGACTGGCGAGGAACGGTATCGGGCCATCGCCGAGGCCTACTGGCGATGTGCTGTCACCAACCGCGGCACTTTCGCCACCGGCGGGCAGACCAACGGTGAGATCTGGACGCCGCCCTTTGAGTTTGCGTCTCGCCTGGGCGACAAGACGCAAGAGCACTGCACCGTGTACAACATGATGCGGTTGGCGGACTACCTCTACCGGTGGACGGGCGACGTCGCCTATGCGGACTATATCGAGCGGAACCTCTACAACGGGATCCTGGCGCAGCAGAACCGGGAGACGGGCATGATCGCCTACTTTTTGCCGCTGGAGCCCGGCGCGCAGAAGATCTGGGGCTCACCGACGAGTGACTTCTGGTGCTGTCACGGCAGCCTGGTGCAGGCGCACACGTACCACAACGCCTATGTCGCCCACGACGACGATGCCGGGCTCATTGTGAACCAGTACATCCCGACCGAGCTGACCTGGACTTGGGCGGGCGTGCCGGTTGTCGTGCGCCAGACCTTTGACGCGCAAGCCTCGGGTCCGGGACCGGCAACGCTTGATGGGGCCTTGCGCCGTCCGGATCATTGGACCGTTGAGGTCGCTGTGGTCTCCGAAGCACCGGTGACCTTCGCGCTCAAGCTACGCCTCCCGTGGTGGCTGGCGGATGAGGCTCGCCTCTGGGTCAACGGTGAGCCCATGCCGGTTACCGGAGGACCTTCCAGCTATGCGGAGATCCACCGGACGTGGCACAGAGACATCGTACGGGTTGAGCTGCCGAAGTCGTTGACGACCTGCCCGCTGCCCGACGAGCCGCAGCGGATGGCTTTCATGGATGGGCCGGTTGTCCTAGCCGGTCTTTGTGACGAGGAGCGCGCGTTGCTTGGCGATCCTGCGGATCTCACTACCATCCTGGCGCCACACAACGAGCGCGAATGGGGTAACTGGCTGCTGGGCTACCGGACGATCAACCAGGACCGGAATCTGCTGTTCAAGCCGCTCCACGAGATCGTTGATGAACGTTATACGGTCTATTTTCCTGTCAGGCGGAGGTAGCTCCTGTTGTTGTCACAGTCTGAAGGCATCATAGCTGAGACCGACTTCCCCGCCGGGGAGTTCGTGCGTCGCCGAGCGCGTGTCTGTCGCGCGCTCGGCGACGCCTACGCTTTGGTGGCGGGTGCCGGACCCGTCCGTGGCTTCGTCGCGCTTCGACAGACCAACGAGTTCTTCTATCTCGCCGGCATCGAGACCTCCCAGGCTTATCTCCTTATCGACGGTAGCGCAGGGACCGGCGCGCTCTACCTACCGCCCCGTGGCAAGGCGCAGATCGGCGAGGGCGCGCCTCCCGGATTGGAGGATGTCGACTGGGTCAAGGCCATCAGCGGGGTCGACGCGGTGTATCCGGTGAGCGTTCTGGCGGAACATCTGAGCCAGGCAAAGGTCGTCTACACACCGCACACGCCTGGTGAGGTGCGCGCGACCTGTCGTTACGAGCTAGAGGCGGCGAATCGGGCCATTGCGTGCGATCCCTGGGACGGTCGGCCTTCCCGCGAGCACCAGCTGATCGCGTTGCTCCATTCGCGGTTTCCCGGCATCGAGATCAAGGACTTGACACCTGTGCTCGACGAGTTGCGCTCGGTCAAGAGCCAGAGCGAGATCGCAGTGCTGCGGCGCGCCGGGCGTCTGAGCGCGCAGGCGGTTCGAGTGGCGATGCGCGTGACGCGTCCGGGCCTGATGGAGTACCAGTTGGGCGCGCTGGCTAACTATCTCTACGCCATCAACGGGGCGCAGGGGGAGGGCTACCGCCCCATCGTCGCGACCGGTGAGAACATCTGGTACGGGCACTACTTCCGGCTTGACGCGCCGCTGAAGGCGGGCGACCTCGTCCTGATGGATGTCGCGCCGGAGTGCAACCACTACACCAGCGACGTCGGACGGATGTGGCCCGTCGACGGCACCTACCATCCGTGGCAGCAAGAGCTCTACGGCTACATTGTCGCGTACCACAAGGCTCTCCTCGCGCGCATCCGGCCTGGTGTCACGCCTGAAGCGGTGATGGATGAGGCGGCTGCGGCGATGCGCAAGATCTGGGAGGGATGGGCCTTCTCGAAGGAGACATACCGCGAAGGCGCCCGCAAGACCTTGGCGTTCCGCGGACACCTGTCACACCCCGTGGGTATGGCGGTGCACGATGATGGGAGTTATCTAGGGCGACCGCTGGTCCCGGGCACCGTCTTTGCCGTCGATCCGCAGATGTGGATCCCTGAGGAGAAGCTGTACATCCGCGTTGAGGACACCGTCGTTGTGAGGGAGGATGGCATCGAGAACCTCACCGCTGCCGCGCCGCTGGCGCTCGACGACGTCGAGCGCTTGATGCGCGAGGAGACGATGGACCTGCCACTCCTCGGTGCGTGACGCGCGGGCAACGCCGCAGGGGGTGAGTCTGCGATGCGCGGATCCGACGCGCGCGTGGGCGACGCATTCCGACCACGATCCAACGCGGCGGCGGCGCTGCTGACGTATGGGGCGCGCTTTGTCGTCGAGGGCCTAACCCGGAATGCGTCGCCCCTACACGCGGAACGTGTAGGGATAAGGCCACCTCACATCGCGCCGGGCTGACATATGGGATCGGTTGTTTTAGGGGCCGATGTCATATCCGTGTTCCAATGCGATAGGCCCAGCCGAACGCGCCATCGGAATGGCCCCGGTGGCGACTGCTGCTATCATATCCAGTACCCAAGATCAAGCATCGGACAGCCGGCATCGGGCTTCTGGTATCCGGCAACTAACAAAGGAGACACCTATGACCAGAGTGACTATCAATCCTAATGACCCCATTGCGGTCATCAACCCGAATATCTACGGGCACTTCGCCGAACATCTCGGTCGCTGTATCTACGACGGGGTATGGGTTGGGGAAGACTCACGGATTCCCAACACCCACGGCATCCGCAATGACGTGATCGCAGCACTGCGGAAGATGAAACCGCCGGTGATCCGCTGGCCCGGTGGCTGTTTCGCCGACGACTATCACTGGGAGGACGGGGTGGGGCCGCGCGAGAGCCGCCCACGACGGGTCAACATCCACTGGGGCGAGGTCTCGGAGAGCAATGCCTTTGGCACCCAGGAGTTTGTCGAGTTCTGCCGCTTGGTGGGGGCGGAGCCTTACATCGTGGGCAATGTGGGGTCGGGCACCGTCCGGGAGTTGCGCGAGTGGGTGGAGTACTGTAATTACGACGGCGACAGTACGCTGGCCCAGCGACGCGCGGCAGATGGCAGCCCCGATCCGCTAGACGTCGTCTACTGGGGCGTGGGCAATGAGAACTGGGGGTGTGGCGGCAGCTTCAGCCCGGAGGACTACTGCGCGGCTTTCCGCCGGTACGCGACCTATGTCCGTGGGTTCGGCAAGGGCCTCATCGTGATCGCTTGTGGTCCGGCCGGCAACGACATCGAGTGGACGGTGCGGTTCTTCCGGAAGCTACGCAAGGACTACTGGGACTTCCGCAACATTCACGGCTATGCAGCCCACTACTATTGCGGCACAGCCGGCACGGCGACGGAGTACACGGTCCATCAATGGTACGAGTTGATCCACAAGGGTCTGCGGATGGAGGACCTGGTGGTCCAGCAGCGGGCGGCGATGGATGCCTACGATCCGCAGCGCAAGATCGGCCTGATCGTGGACGAGTGGGGCACGTGGCATCCGGTCGAACCGGGCACACATCCACGCTTTCTCTACCAACAGAACACGCTGCGGGACGCGCTGGTGGCGGCGACGACGCTGGACATCTTCAACCGGCACGCTGACAAGGTAGTGATGGCCAACATCGCGCAGACGATCAACGTCCTGCAGGCGATGGTCCTGACGCAGGAAGATAGGATGCTGGTGACGCCGACGGGCCACGTCTACGAGATGTACGCGCCGCACCAAGGCGGCCTTTCGGTCCGGACCACGATCGAGACGGCGTCCTTGAGCTTCAACAGTCAAGACGGAGAGGACGATCTACCCCTGATCGCGGGCAGCGCGTCGGTGAAGGATGGCACGCTGTTTGTGACCCTCACCAATGCCCACGCGTCCGAACCCGTGGCGGTTGACCTGTCGCTGCTTGGGGGCGCAAGGGTACGTGGTGGTGCGGGCCGCGTCTTGACCGGTGAGATCCACGCCCATAACACCATCGATGCCCCGGAGAGTGTCGGGCCCGTCGCGATGGACATCGACCTTGTGGGCTCGGACCTCACCGCTGTTCTGCCGGCGGCGTCGGTCGTCGCGCTTGAGATGACGCTGGCGTAGGTTTGAAGGGGCCTCGGACGCCGCCCAGCCCCGAACAGGTTGTCTACGACTACCTGGCTTTCCGCCACGATGACCTGGCTCCTGCCGACCTGATCGTGGGGTTCGGTCATTTCGATCCCCGGATCCCCAGGACGTGTGGGCGGCTGTGGCGCGAAGGGCTGGCGCCAAGGATCCTGTTCACCGGCGGCATTGGCGCCGGGACCGCGGATCTGGGGCAGCCCGAGGCTCTCTATTTCCGGGATGAGCTGCGCAAGACCTATCCAGAGATACCGGACGGGGCGGTGTTGTTGGAGCCGGACTCGCGCCACACGGGCGAGAACATCGCGTTGAGCGCAGCCCTCCTCCGGCGCGTCTCGCCGGAGGCGAGCTTCGAACAGGGGCTGGCGCGCGTCATCTTGGTGGCGACCCCGGCCCGGCAGCGACGGGTCTGGCTCGCGTGCCGGCAGCATTGGCCGCACCTGTGCCTCTCGTGTGCCCCGCCGCCGAGCACGCTGGTTGAAGACCGCGCGCTCTTCGCGAGTAAAGGCCGCGATCTGGTTGACCTCCTTGCGGAGGAGATGGCGCGACTCTTGACCTATCCCGGGCTGGGCTACATCGTCGAGCCCCAGATCCCGCCGGCGGTGTTGGATGCCTACCAGCGCCTGCAGGTCCGGGATGGGTTGTGTGACTAGTGGGTCAATTGGGGAACCTTTGCTGACGAATCAAGTGCACTCCACCGGCCGTACACACCACTGTTTGGCAGGTGGGGCGCACTGACGCAATCGCGATGTCCGTGGCAAGTGACCCACTAGTGCTCAGTCATGCTGAGCGAAGCGAAGGATCTTGGCCTTGCAGGGCACAGATGCTTTACTCTTGGTTGGCCACACCATTTACCCGCTGAAACCGAGCGGGTGATTTTCGCCTAAACGTTCTAGAATTCCGTTGACAAGCCCGGCGTTTGATGCTATAGTAGGGACAGTGTTGGGTGATTTAGTTGCATTAGGTTAGTAACCTCCCCCAGATCTTGTGTCTAGTGGCGCCACGGACACAAGATGGGGATATTTCAGATAAACAAGCAATGTGTATGCATTATGCATTGCTTGTTGTTTTGGGTCGTGCTTCGCGGTTCGCACTGCCTAGGTGTGCCATGTCTTTCCGTTGCTGCGCGTGTTTTGCGCCCTGACTTTTGCTGTCTGTTGTGCTGTGTCACGTGCCTGAATCTCCGGAGGTCGCAGGCGATCGTCTTTCTGTGAGGGGCAGCCCGTCTTGAGGTAGTTGCGGTTGCCCTTCCCCGCTGCAGCGATCGCTTTCGCCCGGTGCTCCGGAGTTTTTTCTTCTCACGGGGTGGTCCCCGTTGGAAGCTGTCTTCGTTAAAGGGAATAGTCCAGGGTCTCGACTAGTGTTGTGGTTCGTCTTCCAGGTTGTCCGCTACCCTGGGAGTGAGCGAGAGAGGAGCACCGTCGAATGTCGATAGAGCATGTTATGAAGCGGGATGGAACCATTGTGCCCTTCGATCGTGGTCGCATCGAGGCTGCGATCTACGCGGCGGCGCGAGCCTGCGGGAACGGGGTGGGGCGCACATGGGCTGAGACGCTTTCGTGGGCGGTGACCGCGCTCCTCGATGAGCGTGTCAACGGCGATGGGCGTGTCCTCCACGTCGAGGAGATCCAGGACATCGTGGAGGAGGTGCTGGTCAAGTCAGGCAATCCTCAGGTCGCCAAGGCCTATATTCTCTACCGGCAGCAGCGCGCTGCTGCGCGCGATACGACGCGAATGCTGCTGGACTCCGAGAAGCTCGTGAACGACTACCTTGGGCGGGCGGACTGGCGTGTCAACGAGAACAGCAACATGAACTACTCG
>JAFGNI010000502.1 GCA_016927095.1 Anaerolineae bacterium
GGCCCTGCAGCGCGCCCGGCGCTGATTGGGAAGCTGCGGGCGTAACCCGCGCCGGAAGCTCAGCAGCACAGACACGCCCTGCGTCGCAGGGCGTGTCGCTTGTCACACCGCTGCGGGCTCCCGGGTCATGCTAGTCGTCAGCCATCACACGGGCTTAGGGCGCAGCAATCCGATCCGCAGGGCCCGCTCGACAACCACGATGGCGAGCAAATAGCGTACCGGGAAGAGGTACAGCCGTCCGCATCCGCGCCTTCTATGGGTCCCAGGGGATATCGCGTTTCTCGCGATCCCCTCGCCGGCGGAACAAACCGCTCGGTGGCTGCGTCAGTAGCTAGATGGCTCTGAACTTATCCTGATCCTGGTAGTTCCTTCAGTGGACATTTCTATGACGGTGGCTATCCTGATGGCTTGACGGCGGAGTGACTTTGTGAGGTGATATGGGACAGACCAACGCAGGCACGGACAAGCCGAGGGGCCCGCTGCGGGTGCTTCTGGGCGTTCTACTGAAGCCACGTTCGACCATGGCTTACCTGAGCACCGCGCGGCGGCGCTGGTGGTGGGTCGTCGCGCTGCTCATGGTTGCGGCGCTGACTGCGCAGGGCGCCGCTTACAGCAAGGCTGATCTACACTTCACCTACCTGCGCCAGCTTGAGTTCTACGAGAGCCTGTCAGCTACCGAGCGGCAGATGATGTATCCTGAGCCTCCGGTTGAGCCACAGGCCTCCACGTTTTCGCTCAGCACGGGCATTGGCGTGGGTGGAAGAACCATGGGTATGATCGTCACCTGGCTCATATGGGCGGGCTTGCTCTACCTGGCGAGCACGTTCCTGGGTCAGAATCGCGCGACCTTCGGTGCTTTCTACGGGATCGTGGTCTGGGCGTGGATCCCGTACGTGGTCCGAAACATCGTGCAGGCCATTACAATGACCGTGACCGGTTCCGCTATCTACAACCAGGGGCTCTCAGGCCTTGTGATTGACAAGACACCGGCGCCGATCACGGTGGTTTGGCAGCCGATCGCGTCGGCGTCGACGGGCGACCAGGTGGCGGCGGCCTTCCTGGCCCGCATGGACATTTACATGGTCTGGAATCTCGTGCTTCTCGTTCTGGGTGTCGCTGCGCTATCTCATCTATCGGGCAAGAAGGCGCTTCTCGGAACACTGGTGATCTGGCTTCTGTTCACGCTTCTGAGTTTGGTGCCGGCGCTCACGGGTCTGAACCAGGGCTTCCGGCTGTAGTCAGGAGGTCGCTGCACTGTGGGAGTTGGAGTGTCCGACGAACCGCTGATCCGCATCGCTGACCTTCGCCGCGAGTTTGTGATGGGTGATCAGGTCGTGCACGCCGTGGACGGCATCACGGCATCGGTCGAGGCCGGGGAGTTCCTCGCCGTCACCGGGCCATCGGGCTCGGGCAAGTCGACGCTGCTGTACCTTGTGGGTGGGCTGGATCGCGCGACATCGGGAGAGATCTGGGTCGATGGCCGGGAGATCATCGGGCTTGATGAGAACGCGCTGGCTGAGTACCGGCGGCGCGAGGTCGGGTTCGTGTTTCAGTCGTTCTTCCTCATCCCCACGATGACGGCCTTGCAGAACGTGGTCTTTCCGATGGTCTTTGCGCAGGTACCTGTCGCCGAGCGCGAACCGCGCGCCCTGGCGCTGCTCGAGCGTGTCGGGCTTGGCGACCGCGTGCGGCACAGGCCGACGGAGCTTTCGGGCGGGCAGCAGCAACGCGTCGCCATCGCGCGCGCCCTGGCGCTCGACCCGAGGATCATCCTCGCTGACGAGCCGACGGGAAATCTGGATACGAAGACAGGCGCCGAGATCCTGCAACTGCTGGCGCAGCTGAACCGAGAGGAGGGGCGCACTATCCTGGCGGTCACGCACGACCCCTCCGTGACCGATTATGCCACACGGTCACTGCACCTGCTGGATGGGCGCCTCAGTGACTCAGTAGAATCCGACCGCCATCGGTACTATCAAAGGTAGAGCTATGAGACGATATCCTGTTGTCGTATTGATGTTGGGATTGGCGGTTCTGCTATCGGCACCGCTCACGGCGCGCGCTCAGGACACAGCTCCGGAGGCGCCCACGGTGACCGACCCGGTCGCGGCGCCTGCTGTGATGGCGGTCGACGTGATGAGTATCGAGCCCACGGCGCTGGTGGCAACGGTGGGCGGCACGCTCAGCGTCTACGGTACCGGGTTCACTTCTGAGTCGGTGGTGCGTCTGCAGGGCTTCGGCCTGCTGAACACGACTTTCGTCAACGCTACGGCGCTAAAGGCTGAGGTTCCTGCCACGGTGCCGGCGGGGGTCTATAGCGTCGAGGTGAGCGATGGGGCCGGCGTACCTGACGTCCTGGTGCAGGCGCTCACGATGATCGCGCCGACGCCTACGCCCAGACCGACCGCGGCACCGTCAGCGCCGCCCGCAGTCACGCCCGGGCAACCGATCCTGACGATGAGCAACTACACCGTGACGCCGCAACAGGTGAGGCCGGGGCAGGAGTTCACCGTCGCCATCGAGATCTACAACAATGGTAGCCGTGCCGGCGAGAACACCCTGGTGATCTTCTCGGGCGGGGCCTTCCTACCTCTAGGCGAGAAGAGCCATCTGCTTTGGCAGCTTCACATCAACGCCAAGGTCAGCGTGTCGCAACAGATGCGCGTGCCCGCCACGCTGGGCAACGGCGTGCACCAGCTTGAGGTGATGCTAGAGGCGAACGACTGGGAGGGCAACAACTACAAGTTCCCCACAACGATTCCTGTGGAGGTCATCGGTGCGAGCGCCGTCGGCGAGGTTACCGGCAAGCCGAAGATCGTGATCGAGTATGCTGAGACGGTGCCACCGGTGTTGATTCCCGGCGAGCCCTTCAGTCTGACGGTGCGGCTCGCCAATCGCGGAAATCGTACGGCGGTCAACGTGTTCGCCACCGCCGCATCGGCAGAGATGGCGATCCCGGCCTCGGGCGGCGACACGGTCTACGCCGATTTGCTCAAGATCGATGGCGTGGTCACAGTAACGCTGCCGCTGGTGCTGGGTGCCCTGGATAAGGGCGGACGGCAGAGCATGCCTGTGGCGTTGGCCTACAGTGACTACAGCGGCGGCAACTACAGCGAAGAGCAGAGCGTGGGCGTTGACGTCAACACGAGTCTGGTCAAGCAGCCGCAACTCCTCATCGACGCGTACACCACGGCCCCCGATTTCATCGCGCCCGGCGACACGATGACGCTCACTATGCGGGTGGCTAATGTCGGCGGCGGTGATGCGCAGCGTATCACGCTTGCCCTCGGGGGTGAGGGTGGCGCGAGCCTGGCGCCCTTCGTGCCGCTCAAGTCCGGAAACGTCATCTTCATCGAGGAGATCCCGATGGGGGGCTCCGTTGAGGTCTCCCGCGAGCTCATCGTCGATGGCTCTGCGGAGACACGGGCGCACAGCTTGCCGATTGAGCTCCAGTATGATGATCCGCGCGCCGCGCGGCACAAGGAGACCCAACGGCTGAGCCTTATCGTGCGCGAGCGCCCCGAGCTGCAGGCGAGTTTCTACCAGCCTCCCGGGGTGCTGATGGTGGGTATGCCCAACATGCTGTCGCTGGAGCTACTGAATGTGGGACGGAGTTCGGTCAACATCGTCGAGATCGTGCCGCAGGGTGCGCAGATCGACGTCGAAGTACAGGGGTTGCCCTATGTGGGGCCATTGGACGCGGGTGGGTCGGCGCCTGTCGACCTTCTGGTGACCCCGCGTGAGGGTGGGCCGGCTGAGCTGGTGCTGGAGGTGGCCTACCGAGATGATTTCAACCAGACGCAGGTGATCAGCAGGACGCTGCCGCTCGAGATCATGGAGGCCGAGGGTCCCGTGCCGGGCGAGGAGGGCAAACCTATCCCCGGTGAGATGCCCGAGCCGGCACCGGAGGGACCACTACAGAAGATCTGGCGCGCCATCAAGGGATTCCTGGGGCTTGGGAGCTAGTGGTTTGTCAGGCAGGTGTCTTAGGTTCGCAGTAACGGTCTTGGCCGCCAGAACCGCTGAAGCGGTTACTACGAACCAACTCGGTTGGGGACTATGAGCGAGGTGGCTGGGTGAACCCGCGGGATCTGTTCCGCCTTGTACTGGGCAACCTCAAACGCATGAAGGGTCGCGTGATCATGACGGCGCTCGGCGTGGTCATCGGCACGGCTGCGGTGATCGTCCTTGTATCGTTGGGCGCGGGCCTGCAGCGCCAGGCGACGCAGAGTCTCGGCGCGGGGGGATCGCTGACCGAACTGCGCGTCAGCGCCATGCAGCAGTTCCAGGCCGTGGAGGTCGTCGCTGTCGGCGGCGTAGCGAGACGTGGCTCAGAGCAGAATGAGCAGCCACGGCTGGACGCTGCCGCGGTCGAGCAGATCCGCATGCTGCCCAGCGTTGAGAGCGTCTATCCAGTCGAAAACCTCCAGATGGGTGGCGAGCTGATCTTTGGGCGGCTCCGGGGCTGGGGCCAGATCGTAGGCGTGGAGCCGGCCATGCTGGCGGACGTCGCGGTTGCACAGGGCACGAGCAGCCTCCTCCGTGGGCAGGTCGTGATCGGCGGGCGCGTAGCGGACAACTTCTACGATCCTGACGCGATGGGGCCCTATGGCTACGGTCCGAAGGCTATTGCCGGCGGCGGTTCCGACAACTCTACGAAGCCTGATCTGTACAACCAGGCTGTCAAGATGAACCTGCAGCGCTTCAGCGAGGATGGGACGGTGTCCGAGAAGTTGGTGCGCTTCCAGGTGGCTGGGGTCCTGGATCTGGTAGGGTGGCGCCACGACTACACGATCTACGCCCCCTTCCGCGATGTGGTCGCCTACAATACCTGGGCGATGGGCCAAAGGCGTGATCCTGA
>JAFGNI010000503.1 GCA_016927095.1 Anaerolineae bacterium
AAGGCGCCGCTGGTGGGTGCGACCCCCTTCGGCACCACCGCTCGTCGTATGCAGTTGATGTGGGGGGTGATCCCTCTGCTCGTCAACCCCTTCCACACGACGGATGAGATGCTCTCGACGATGGTCCGCTCGGCGTGCGATCGCGGCTACGCCGACGTCGGCGACAACGTGGCGCTGACCGCCGGCATTCCGTTGGAGGTCCACGGCGTGACCAACATGGTCAAGGTGCATACGGTCCGGGAGGCGGACCTACCCTAAGCCGGCGCCGGCAAAAAAAGACACCGGGACTCATCCAGTCCCGGTGTCCGTTAGGAGGCGTGACGTCAAACTTGGGCCGGTTCCTCGGCAGGGGGCGGGGTCTCCATCTCGACCTCGCGATCCATCACCGGCTCCACAACCTGGCTGCCCTGAGAGGCGCCGCAGTAGGGGCAGATGTTCCAGTCGAGCGCCAGGACGGCGTCGCAGGCCACACAGGTCTTCTTCAGGTGGGTATGGCAATAGGGGCAGTAGATGAAGTTCTCTTGGATCTGGGCGCCGCATCCGGGACAGACCTCGGGTTCCTCGATGGCCTGCAACAAGGCCTCCTGCTCCAGCGCGTGCTCGTAGGCTTCGGCCAACGTCTCGCGGGGCCGGATCAGGAAGTAGACAATCAGCCCGGGCAGCGTCAACACGCCCACCATAAAGGTCGCCAGAATCTGCACGACGATGTCGCGCGTGCGCGACCGGATATCGCGGAAGGTCCACAACACCATACCCAACCACAAGCTTGTGACAAAGACGGCGGTCACAAGGGTCAGGATCGTGACAACTTGAGGTAGGATCTCAAGGAGTTGGTCAATCATGCCTAATGGGGCTCCTTTTCGACATCCAGACGAACCCGGACCGGCCTGCCGGCCGCCCGGCTTGGTTGCGTCATCTACGTGTGCGACAGTTCACACCGTCCGAACGTCCCGCGTATGGTCAAACGCGGGCATTATACCATCGCCTAACTGGGAGGCAAGCACATGACTTACGTGACAGTGAAGGAGATGCCGCTGGAGGAACGCCCGCGTGAACGATTGGCCAGTTCCGGACCCCAAGCCTTGTCGACGACCGAGCTCCTGGCCATCATCCTGCGGGTGGGCGTCGGCGGCGAGAACGTGCTCTCGCTGGCACAACGCATCCTGGCCCGCTTCGATGGGCTGGCCGGGTTGGCCAGAGCGGACTTCGCGCAGCTCGCCGCGGAGCGCGGCTTGGGCCCCGCGAAGACGGCCCAGATCATAGCGGCGCTGGAGCTGGGGCGGCGCATGATGGCCGAGAGCCCCGAGGAGCGATGGCAGATCCGCGCGCCGAGCGACGCGGCGCACATCCTGATGCCGCTGATCGGCCACCTGGAGCAGGAGAACTTCGTAGTACTCTACCTCGATACCCGCAATCGCGTGATCGATCGGGAGGTTCTCTACAAGGGCAGCCTTAACACCTCGCTCGTGCGCATCGGCGAGGTCTTCCGCGGTGCGGTGCGTCGCAACTGTGCCGCCGTGATCGTGGCGCACAACCACCCCTCCGGCGACCCCAATCCCTCCCCCGAGGATGTGGCACTGACAAGGCGACTGGTCGAGGCGGGCAAGCTGCTGGAGGTGGACGTCCTCGATCACCTGGTCATCGGGCAGAACCGGTTTGTGAGCCTGCGGGAGCGCGCGCTGGGCTTTGAGGCGGGGTAGGTGTTGCTGCCAGATCCACAGAGAGGATTCTCAACGACAGTCGTCATCCGTGAAGGAGGTCCAACGTAGGCAGGCTGATTTACTCGGCAATCATGTCACTCGACGGCTACATAGAGGATAGCGAAGGTACCTTCGAGTGGGCAGCACCGGACGAGGAGGTGCACCGGTTCATCAATGACCTCGAACGCGGGACCGGCACCTATCTCTACGGGCGTAGAATGTACGAGACGATGGCAGGTTGGGAGATAGACGCCGACTGGGTAACCGAGTCAGCCGTGACGCAGGATTTCGCCGCCATCTGGCGAGCGGCAGACAAGGTCGTCTATTCCCGGACGCTAGAGAAGGTCGCCACCGCCAGAACGCGGCTCGAGCGGGACTTCGACCCCGGGGCGGTCCGGCACCTGAAGGAGACCAGCAAACGGGATCTCAGCATCGGCGGTCCCAATCTCGCCGCTCAGGCGTTCAGGGCGGGCTTGGTTGACGAATGCCAGCTGTTCCTGGTGCCCATCGCCGTAGGCGGCGGCAAACGGGCCCTACCCGAGGATATCTGCCTGGCGCTCGAATTGCTGGAGGAACGCCGGTTCGGCAGCGGGATGGTGTACCTGCGCTACCAAGTCAGGCCGTAGGGGGGCCTACAGGCTCGGGAGATCGACCTGGTATCGGACCTGAGGCCGCCTGCAGCGTGTGAGACCTTTGGGGTTTTCTGGTCGTGCAGGTGCCCACTCGAGGGACAAACCCCAAAGGTCTTCTCCCGTAGCAAATCAGGATGCGTCGCCCGCCCCGTCGCTGCCGTCCGCATAGCTGGGCACGAGCGGATAGCGAACCCGGAAGGTGGTGCCGTCGCCGGGCTCCGAGGTGAAGGTGATCTCACCTTCGAGATAGCGCTCCGTCAAAAGCCTGGCACTGTAGGTACCCAACCCCCGACCGCGGCCTTTGGTCGAGAAGGCACGCTTGAAGATCTGCAGGCGGACCTCCTCGGGCATCACGCGATCATTGTGGATCCAGAACCCCACCCGCTCGTCACCGTCCATCTGACAGCCGAGCGTGATCACCTCCCCGTCGGTGGAGGCTTCGATGGCGTTCTTCAACAGATTGCCGAGAACCCGGCCAAGCAGCACCTTGTCAATCACCAGGTCGATCTCCGGGCTTGTGGGATCGATGCGAATGTCCCGGTCCCCTGTCACACCGTGGCTGAGATAGGAATCCACCAATCCTCGCAGGAAGGGCAGGACCGCGATCCGGTCAGCCTTACGCGTCAGCTGCCGGCTCTCCAGTTCGACGAAATCCCGCTGTGTGAGAATCTCATCGATCAAACGCTCGGCGACCTGGTTGAGCAGGTTTTCGACATGGCCGGTATCCTCGCCGGGCCCCATCGAGAGCAGCAGCTTGACCGTGCCATCGATGATCGTCGCGGTATTGAGGATATCGTGGAAGAAGATCCGCTCCAGCGCCTGATGGCGCTTCTCAGCGCTGATGTCCACTGCCGCCATCATCAGGAAGGGCTCGTCATTGAGGACGATGGGCGTTGTCCAGAGGCGCAGGTTGAGCCCAGGCGGGTCCATCTCGGTCGCTCGCACGATGTGGCATTCCTGGATGGTGGTGAGGCCCTGCAGCGCCGCCTGCATGGCACGGTTGGCACCACAGTACGCGGAGAAGGGTGTTGAGCCGCAGGCGTGATCGTCCTCCAGAGCGTGGAGGCAGCCCAGCGCCGCACCCGGGGCTTTGCCGGTGAGATCGCTCAGCGATGTGCCGAGGAAGTCCAGCATGGCGCGATTGGCGTAGACAATCTCGCGATCTACATTGACAATCATCACCAGGCTCGGCACTGCCGAGAGCACCTCGTCCAGGACTCGAAAATCCCAGGCCGTGCCTTGTGGGTAGGGCTGTACCTCTTCGCGGCCTGCATCACGGGGCGAGGATGTGGTAGATGACATCCTAGGGCCCTCAGTCCGTCCCGTGCTCCGGCGCGGGGAAGAAATCCGGGTGCTGCGCGCGCAGCGATGTGAGCAGGTCGCCAAAGACCGTCGGCGCATAGGGGACCAGTTGCTGCAGCATCGCCACGCCCAGGGCACGGATCTCCCACTGCGCCTCGGGCGTGATCCGGAGACGGAAGAAGTGCAACAGTTCGCGGAAGTTCATCGTGACGATGATGCGCGTTGCCGTGGCATTGGGCAGGACGAAGCGAGCGTCCTCTTTGCGAATGCCGAGATCGCGCAGGGCCCGGTACGTCGCCTGCACCTGCCCGAGGAAGTCGTCCCACAGCGCCTGCGCTTCCGGGGAAGCTACCACAGCGTCGGGGATCACCACCTCTGGGGCGGACATATCAACGTACCGCTGGCTCTCCTGGCTGTAGGAGGCCAGCCGGTGGCGCACGAGCTGGTGCGAGCAGGCGCGGCTGATGCCGGCGATCTCAAAGGTCGCGCTGGCGTGCTCGATGATGCTTTCGTGCCCGTCCTTGAGCCTGGCCCGGAGGAAGGCTGCCGGGTTGCCGCGGCTCTCGCTGCGGTAACAGACCCTGCCTGCGTGCTCGATCAACGCCTCCGGCGTGCCGTCGCCCTGCAGGTAGTGCGTGACCGCGATCAGTGCAACATCCATAGCGTGATCTCTCCAATCCTAGGCGATGGCCTCGGCCCGGCGCGCCATCTCGGCGCGAAGCTTCGCCGCGTCTCGGGGATAAGCGAAATAGAAACCTGAATACAAGATGGCACAGATGATCCAGGGAAAAGGAATCGTCCACAGCAGCGCCCGCGTGAACCCCAGCCGGTCCGCAAGACTTCCGGCGATGTAGGCTGCCACCGCCGCGAAGCCGCTCTCGATAAACGTCGTCATCGCGAACGCGGTCGCCCGCAGCTCGGGGGGCACCGCGCCCTGCATCATCGGCTCCTTCGCCCCCTTGCCGGGCCAGCTGATCAGGAGCGCCGTGACAAAGCAGAGAACGAAAAGGGCCCAGAAGCTCCAATCTGCGGTGGCGGTGAAAAGAACATAGGTAAGCGGGATCCCGCTGATGATGGAAACTTGCCCCACGATCGTGCGACCATACTTGGGGCTCTTGGTCTCGGCCCAATCCCCCAGGAAGCCACCGATGATGTTGCTCAGCGCGGTCCCCAAGACGATGCCGGCGAAGGCAAGGGTGGCGCTGCCCTGGGGATGGTCGAAGCTGATGGCCTCCGTCATGCCGCGCACGTCGACGAGCCAGGAGATCAAGTAGAGGCCCATCACCACCCACGGCATGCTGCCGGCCAATCCCTGGAGGATCGCGACCCAGATCGTCGGAATCGCCAGCACCTTGGGGATGTCGGAGAACTCGGCCCGGTATTTGGCGGCGTCTGCCTGGGTGATCTTGCCTGCCAGCTCCGGCTCAGCGCTGCCCCGCACCGGCTCCTTGACTAAGAGTGCCACCAGGATGCCGGAAACGACACTGAAACCGCCCAGAACGAAGAAACCCCATCGCCAGAGCTGGGGCGTTGCCAGCATCCCGAGACCCAGGGTGCCGATGATGATGCCCAGCACGCCAATGGCCTCGAGCGCGCCCAGGGCGCGGCCCCGGCGGTGTGGCGGGAAGGTATCGGACATCAGGGAGAAAGTCGCGGGCATCAGGCATCCCAGACCGACGCCGGAGATCGCACGGATGGCCAACAACTGACCGAAGTTCTGCGACAGGCCACACGCCAGCGTCCAGATACCCCAGATACCCGTCCCGAAGATGATCACCTGCTTGCGGGAAAGGCGGTCGGCAGCAAAGCCCCAGAAGGGCGCGCTGACCGACTGCAGGATGTTCCGGATGGTGCCGATTGTGCCAAGGGCTGTGTAGTCGAGTCCCCACAGGGCCCTGATGGTGGGGAAGAGGACCGACATCGCCTGTCCCTCACCTTGATCAATGAAGTAACCAAAAGCCAGCGCGACAAGTGTCCAGATCCGGGAACGTTGGGTGGGCTTCGTATCGGTTGCCATGCATCCTCTCTGGGTGAAGGTGGATACCCGAGCATTATGCCACAGCGTAGGGTCCTGTCCAGCGATGAGCCCGAGCCGGAGCGTATGCCTCTAGCCTGGCGGCCGAGAGTCCCGCGACGTGGTTAGTTTCGCTGCACCGCAGCGCACCTCGCTTGTTCTCGCGCCCAAGGGCTTTCGGCCTGCGCCCAAGGGCTTTCGGCCCGAGTCTGCTCGGGCTGAGGCCTTGGGCGCTCGAAGGCAAGTCACCCGCACTTGCGGCGCTCACCCACCAGCAGCGCCCAAGGCCCGCAGAAGGCCCTTGGGCGCTTCAAGGCAAGTCACCCGCGCTTGCCGAGGCCACCCAACCGCAGGTGCCAAGCAGGATGACGGCGCACTGCTCGCCGTCGCACGCGGGGGTGCCGGGATAAGAAATGCCGCCGCCCGAAGGCAGCGGCATTGGCCGAGTCTTGCTGGTGCGCGTGGTCTTGGGGCTATTTCACCACGATGCTGACAATCTGCCCGCGGGGGATAATGACCTTGATGATCTGCTTCCCCTCCAGGTAGCGCTGGACATTCTCGTCCGCCAACGCCGCCTCGCGGATTGCTTCCTCGCCGGCATCCGCCGCGACCGTCACACGCCCCCGCACCTTGCCGTTGACTTGCACGGGGATCTCCACGGTCTCCTCAACCAACATCGCCGCATCCCACGTGGGCCATGATTGCTGGTGGATGCTGTAGGGCTTGCCCAACTTCACCCAGAGCTCCTCCGCCATGTGGGGTGTGGCGGGCGCCATCAGCAACAACAGCGACGTCACCGCCTCGTCCCAGAGCTCGCTGCCCCAGTAGGCCGGCTTCGCCTTGCCCAGCGCGTTGGTCAGCTCCATCAGGCGCGCAATCGAGGTGTTGAAGCTAAACGCCTCCATGTCCTCGGTGACGCTCTTGATCGCGTAGTGCACCGCGCGTTGCAGGTCCCGCGCATCCTGGTCGCCGGGCGTCGCCGGGTCCTGCGGCGGCTCGAGCACCAAGTTCCAGACACGATGGAGCCAGCGGATCACACCCTCGATGCCCTGGCTGTCCCAGGGACCGCCCTGCTCCCAGCGCCACCCGAACATCAGGTAGGCGCGCACGGTGTCGGCACCGTACTCCGCCACCAGGTCGTCGGGCGCTACGACGTTCTTCTTGCTCTTGGACATCTTCTCGACGTCCAGATGGTAGAGGATGTCGGCGACGGTGCCGCCGCCCTCCTTGCCGGGGATCTCGACGGGCATCTCCTCGTCGATCAGGACGACGGTCACGGCACCATCCTCGGAGGTCTTGACCTTCAGGCTCACCTCATCGCGGTCCATCACCTCGCCGCAGATCAGGGCATCGGCGCGGGCCATCGCGGGCCAAGCCGCGGGATTCTCAAAGCTGAAGACCTTCACGCTCTCGGC
>JAFGNI010000504.1 GCA_016927095.1 Anaerolineae bacterium
AGCTCTGGGTCATCCCAATCCACATGGTAGTTGCGCTTGAGGTAAGTGTAGCGGGTCGCGTCGCTTTTCTCGATCTGGGCCCTAGCCGCGCTTGCCGAGATGTGCTGCCGTTCGACAAGGCGCTCCACCCGGCGTGCTGTCGGGGCAATGATACGAACATGCAAGACGTCCGGGCAATCCCGCAAGATGACCTGTCCCGCGCGCCCTAGGATGACGACTTCTCCTGCGTTGGCTAGCTCTGTCAGTATCTGTTGCACGCCTTGCAGGTAGGCATGGCGCGCTTTGGCTGACGGGCGAACCCCAAAGAGCCCAAGCTCGTCAATGACGGCCAAAGCCACTTCAGGCGCACGGGCACGACATGCGGCTTCGTTGATCACCTCACGCCACACCATACGGTAGCCGAGATGGTCGGCGAGGCTACGCGCGATCTGGCTGCCCAAGCTACCCAATTCGCGGGAGATCGTAATCGCTGCCATGAGCATGCTCCCTCAGAGGTCCGGCTCTGACTGCGCGCACAACTCCATTATAGCATGGGTTGTTGAGGTGACAGGTTGTCTCTTGTCGGGTAGAATGACAAAGGATCCATCCAGGGCATATAACGCGTCAGGAGGAGCTTTGGGAGACATAGAACGCGCAACTGACGTTGTAGGGACTGAGGGAAAGCATCCAGGGCTTGAAGGGGCGACCCCGCCGCCAGAGAGTGAGGTGGCGGCGTCAGACGATGCCCAAGCACCTAGGTCCGTCGAGGATATGGCAAGCCTGCCGCCAGATGGGATAGCAGGCCTGCCTCCTGAGTCCGCAACAATCCGAGCCCGCCAACCCGGAAACTGGCTCTGGAAGCTCGCGGGTGTGTTTCTGGCCCTGGTTATCACGGTTGTTGTCTACATGCTCAGGGACCGCCTGCGGGAGGTAGCCGAGTATGGCTATCTAGGGCTGTTCCTGATCAGTGTACTGGGCAATGCTACCATTGTCTTGCCCATGCCCACGCTGGTCACGGCCTTCATCGGTGGTGGCGTCTTCAACCCCATTTTGGTCGGCGTCATCTCCGCGGCGGGCGCGACCCTTGGCGAGTTGACCGGCTATCTTGCCGGCCTTAGCGGTCAGGCTGTGATCGAGAACCAGAAGATGTACGATCGCTTCAGCAGCTGGATGGAGAAGTACGGCTTGATCGCGCTCTTCTTGCTGGCGGCGTTCCCCAATCCTTTCTTTGACGTTGCGGGCATCATCGCCGGGATGTCGCGGCTGCGCTTGACGACCTACTTCAGTGTCGTGTGGGCGGGCAAGATCGTGAAGTTTGTGCTGATTGCCTATCTGGGTGCCGGGTCCGTCGAGCTCTTGGATCTGCTCGGTGTCCGCTAGACGCGGGTGACGATGAAAAGCAGCGGGTCACCGGAATGGAGTGGCCCGCCGCTTCCTTCAGTTTGGCCGATATGAGCCGCAGTTCAGCTCAGCCAACTGGCGTGAGCCAACTGTAAAGATCCTCGGCTTCACCGGAGACGATGCCAAAGAAGGCGTCCTGCAGGGCTTGTGTGATAGGGCCGCGATATCCCTCGCCGATGGTGATGCGGTCGATGGAGCGAATGGGGGTCACCTCCGCCGCCGTGCCGGTGAAGAACACTTCGTCCGCCATGTAGAGCATCTCGCGCGGGATGAAAGCCTCGTTGAGCGTGTAGCCCAGGTCCCGTGCCAGCGTGATGGTGCACTGGCGGGTGATGCCGCGCAATATGCTCGAGCCCAGGGGTGGGGTGCTGATGATGCCATCGCGTACGACGAAGATGTTCTCGCCACTGCCCTCGCTCACAAAGCCGTTGCTGTCGATCGCGATACCCTCTGCGTAGCCGTTCTCGACGGCCTCCATCTTGATCAACTGGGAGTTGATGTATTGCCCGCCGATCTTGGCCGACGCGGGAAAGGTGTTGTGGGCCATCCGTCCCCATGAGCTCACGCAGACATCGACGCCTTGCTCGACGGCCTCAGGCCCAAGATAGCGACCGAGATACATCGTCATCACGGCAACGTGGACGGGGCAGGGCCTGGGGTCCACGCCGATGCTTGCCGAGCCACGGAAGACGAGCGGTCGAATGTAGGCCGACCGTAAGTCGTTGGCCTTGACGGTCTCGATGCAGGCCGCTTTGATCTCGTCCGGTGTGAAAGGGATCTCCATCCGGTAGACTTTACAGGAGTCATAGAGCCGGCGGATATGCTCATCCAGGCAGAAGATCGACGCTGTGCCCTGCGTATCGTACGCGCGGATGCCCTCGAAGACGCTCGAGCCATAGTGCAACGCGTGCACCGACATGTGGACGTTTGCTTGGTCCCACGGGACGAATTCGCCATCCATCCAGATAACTTCGGTAGGTGTAATCGTCATTGTGTTGTCTCCCTCTCGTGTTGGGTGGAATCACAGGGTGCGGTCTGCGCAGACGCAGGTACGCCTGCGCAGACGCAGGTACGCCTGCGCAGACGCAGGGGCAAGCTAGGTGGCGCCATGGCATCGCGCTGCCGAGCTTGATGTGTCATCCTGATATCTGAGGCGCTCACTCCAGGATGGCGCCCTTATCCGCCGACGATACGTGCGCTGCGTACCGCGCCAGATAGCCTTTCTGGATTTTGGGCGCGGGGGCGGTCCAGCGCTCGCGACGGTGTGCCAACTCCTCCTCCGATACGTGCAGCGTCAGGTTGCGACTGGGGATATCGATCTCAATCATGTCACCTTCCTCCACCAGCGCAATAGGACCGCCGACGGCAGCCTCGGGTGATACATGGCATAGGGCCGATCCGCGCGTGGCACCGGAGAAACGGCCATCGGTCATCAACGCCACGCTCTTATCCAGTCGCATTCCTGCCAGTGCCGAGGTGGGCATCAGCATCTCGCGCATACCCGGTCCGCCGCGGGGTCCCTCGTAGCGGATGACGATCACATCGCCCGCCCTAATCTCACCGCCCAAGATCGCTGCCAGTGACGCCTCCTCGCTGTCGAAAACCCGGGCGGGCCCTGTGTGATGCATCATCTCGGATGCCACGGCCCCGGCTTTCACGACAGCGCCGTCGGGGGCCAGATTGCCCCTCAAGATGGCAATCCCCCCACTAGCGCTGTAGGGATCTTCGGCGGATCTGATCACGTCGTTCAGCGGGACCTTACCGGCAATGTTTTCCCCCACGGTCCTGCCTGTCACTGTCGGGAGATTGGTGTGGATCAAGCCTTTGCCATTCAGGGTGGACAGAACAGCAGGGATACCGCCGGCTTCATCAAGGTCCTGGATGTGATGTGGGCCGGAGGGACTTAGCTTCACCAGATAAGGTGTGCGGTTGCTGATCTCGTCGAACAGCTCCAATGGCAGTTCCACGCCGGCATCGTGCGCGATAGCAGGTAGGTGCAGGACTGTATTTGTTGAGCCACCGATCGCCATGTCCGTCGCAATGGCGTTTTCGAAGGCGGCCTTGGTCAAGATGTCTCGAGCACAGATGCCGCCGGCTACAAGTTCCATGATCTTCATACCAGCCAGCTTTGCCAGCCGGATGCGGGCACCAGTGACGGCGGGAATTGTGCCGTTTCCGGGTAGTCCGATGCCCAGCACCTCTGTAAGGCAGTTCATTGTGTTCGCTGTGAAGAGTCCTGAGCATGAACCGCAACCGGGACAGGCAGTGTAGGCAAGCTCCTCGAGCTCCTCCTCCTCCAGTCTCCCAGTCTGGTACTGCCCAACCGCCTCGAACATCGTCTTGAGATCGATGTCCTCGCCGCGGTACCGGCCCGCCATCATCGGACCGCCGCTCACGAAGATTGAGGGGATGTTGACACGCCCTGCAGCCATCAGCATGCCGGGTACGATCTTGTCGCAGTTGGGGATGAAGACGACGCCGTCGAAGGCGTGCCCCAGCACCATGGATTCCACCGAATCGGCGACAAGCTCGCGACTGGGCAGCGAGTAGTGCATGCCCTGATGCCCCATCGCGATGCCGTCACACACGCCAATCACGTTGAACTCCAGCGGGGTGCCACCCGCCAGGCGGACACCGGCCTTCACCGCCTCGGCGACCTTGTCCAGGTGGATATGACCGGGCACAATCTCGTTGAAGGCGTTGGCAATGCCGATGAGCGGGCGGCTGAGCTCCTCTGCGGTCAGCCCGTCTGCATAGAATAGACTGCGATGAGGGGCTCGCTCGACCCCTTTTTTCACCATATCGCTGCGCATTTTACCTCCTCTGCTTCCTGTATTCAGAATACCCCCCCGCGGAGAACCTCGTCAGGCGGTGGGCCTTACCCTATGGCTTCTGCGACGCGGTCGCCCATCTCGGCAGTGTTAACGATGGTCACAGCGGCGGTAGAAATCACCGCTTCCCCAGGAGGTGTGCCGGCGATGTCCATGGTCCGGTAGCCTTGCTCCAAGACCGAAAGAACGGCACCCTCTACGACCTCGGCCTCCTGCGCCAAGCCCAGCGAGTAGCGCAACAACAGGGCGACGCTCAGTATCGTAGCCAAGGGATTGGCGATGCCCTGACCCGCAATGTCCGGGGCGCTGCCGTGAATCGGCTCGTAGACGCCGTTGGTGCCGGCGCCCAGCGAGGCCGAGGCTAACATGCCCATGGACCCGGCCAGCATCGAGGCCTCATCGGTGAGGATATCGCCGAACATGTTTCCTGTGACGATGACGTCGAAATCGGCGGGCCGGCGCAGCAAGTGCATCGCTGCCGCATCGACCAGCATATGCTCCAGGGCGACGTCTGGGTAGTCAGATGCCAAGGCAGTCACCACCTGTCGCCACAGCCGCGAGCTCGCTAGGACATTGGCTTTGTCCACCGAGGTAACCTTGCTGCGCCGGAGCTGCGCGAGCTCAAAGGCTTTCCGGGCGATGCGCTCGACCTCGGGCGCTGAGTAGATCATCGTATCATATGCGGTCATGTTGTCGGCGGTGGCCTCCTGGCGATCTCCGAAGTAGATGCCGCCGGTGAGCTCGCGCACCACGACTAGATCTACCCCGTCGAGGCGGCTAGGATGGAGAGGCGAAGCGCCTTGAAGCATCGGATAGATCTGCACGGGGCGCAGATTCGCGTAGAGCGCCAGTCCCTTGCGCAGGCCCAACAGCCCTTGCTCCGGTCGCACCTTAGCAGCCGGGTCCGACCACTTCGGCCCGCCCACCGCGCCGAGCAGCACGGCATCAGCGTCTCGGCATGCTGCCAACGTCTCCTCAGGCAACGGACTACCCGTGGCATCAATCGCGCCGCCGCCAATCATGCATTGCCTGAATGTGAAGCTGTGTCCGTATGCGGCAGCAACCGCCTGCAGCACCTTGACGCCTTCAGCGACAACTTCCACGCCGATGCCGTCACCCGGCAGTGTAACAATGTTTGCCTTCATAGCGTCTCCTTGGATTGGCTTATGGGACCTATCGCGCTGTGTAAGCCCTCAGCACGCCGACGGCGGCGCGTGGTTCGATGAGGCGCACGTTGTCGCGGATTGTCTCCAGGTGGGATTCGACCTCCGCAACACGTATACCCGCCGGGGCGTAGACGGTGAAGAGCACATTGCGGGTGTCGGATTGGATCCGTGTGCGAAGATCAGGCCCGTAGATGATGCTGCTCAGCACGCCTTCAGCGTCGGCGATGACCATATCGCCAGCCTTCAGCGCCAGCTCCTCGCCACTGATGCCTGTATAGGACTCTGTGCCGTCGGCGACGTTCACTGTGACGGGCGGCACGACAACATCGAGGTCGTGTCCTGCGGTTAGGAGCAGGTGCTTCAGCTCGGCCATGAACATCGCCTCAACGAGCGCCGCGGTCCGGGGGATGTCACGCCCTTTGAGCGCAACTGACTCCAGCTGGTGCTGGACATGGTAGGTTTTCTTGAACTGCCTGTAGTAGGCCGTGTAGGCTTCGATGATGGGATGTGCTTTGATGTCAGCTCGGGTCTTGCCGTCGTAGGACGCCCTGAGGCTTGTTTCTAGGGCTTTCTTGCGCGCGTCGAGTTCGGGAGCCTGGTCGGGATTGGCGACGCCATGCATCGTGAGGACGCCGATACAGGCGTCCGGATAGGTGGTCTTCCACGCTTCAGCGAGGGTTAGCATCAGGCCGTCCCTTCTATGCCGGTACACATCACCGGGGGTCAATTCTCTATGGTCAGGCCGTATTCTACCGCATCAGCCAGGGCGATCCAACTGGCCTCGATGATGTTGGCGGAGGCTCCAACCGTGCTCCACCGGCGCGTGCCGTTCTGAACATCGATAAGCACGCGGGTCGTTGCTGCGGTGCCTGCATCGCTATCCAGGATGTGCACTTTGTAGTCCGCTAGCTCGAAATCGGCCAAGTGGGGGAAGACCGGCACAAGCGCTTTCCGCAAGGCGAGGTCCATCGCGTTGACGGGACCGTTGCCCTCAGCTGCTGTATGAACCACTTGATCTCCGATGCGGATCTTCACCGTAGCCTCTGCGAGCAGGCCACGTCCCGCACGGTGTTCGACGACGGTCATGAAGTCGATCAGCTCAAAGGGGGGCTCGTAGTCCTTACGAGACCGGTGTAGCATCATCTCCACCGATGCCTCGGCGCCCTCAAAGGTGAAGCCGCGATACTCCAGCTCCTTGATCTTCTCCAGGACACCGCTCAGATCAGGCAAGTCCTCGTGGCGCAATCCCATTTCATCGGCCATGCTCATCAGGTTGCCACGGCCGGCAAGCTCCGATATCACAACGCGGGATTCGTTGCCGACAGCTTCTGGGTCGATATGCTGGTAGCTAAGGACATTGCGACGCATCGCAGCGACGTGGATGCCTCCCTTGTGGGCGAAGGCGCTCAGCCCGACGAACGGTGCATGCCGGTCTGGGGGCTGGTTGGCTACGGACGTCACGGCGCGAGCCACACGGGTCAGCGTCTTGAGTTGGCCATCGGGTAGGGCTTGCAGGCCCATCTTCAGCTCGAGGTTGGGGATGATGGTGCATAGATTGGCGTTGCCGCACCGCTCCCCATATCCGTTCACGGTGCCCTGCACGTGCACTGCGCCGGACTTGACCGCTGCCAGCGAGTTGGCTACAGCCAAGCCACCATCGTTGTGGGCGTGGATGCCCAGAACGACCTGGGGGAAGCCCGCCGTCGCCAAGCGACTCTGGACTTCCCCGAAGATCGTCTCGATCTCCCACGGCATTGCGCCGCCGTTTGTGTCACAAAGGCACAGAAGGTCCGCCCCGCTGCCGGCTGCTGCCTCAAGCGTGGCAAAGGCATAGTCAGGGTCGGCCTTGTAGCCATCGAAGAAATGCTCCGCATCGTAGATGACTTCTTTGCCGTGCTGCTTCAGATAAGCAGTGCTATCTCGGATGATGCGGAGGTTCTCCTCCAGATTGGTCCGCAGGACATCCTCGACATGCAGTCTCCAGCTCTTACCTACCAGAGCGATCACATCGGTGCCCGCTGCCAGCATCGCCTGGATGTTCGCGTCCTCCTCGGGTTGCTTGCCGACGCGACAGGTGCTGCCGAAGGCCGTGATCCGCGCGTGCCGGAGATCCAGTTGCTGCGCGCGCTCGAAGAACGCGGCATCCTTTGGGTTCGATCCGGGCCATCCCCCTTCGATGTAGTCGACGCCCAGCTCATCCAGCAATTGCGCGATCTTGACTTTGTCCTCGAGGGAGAGTGAGATGCCCTCCGCCTGTGTGCCATCGCGCAAGGTTGTGTCGTATACCCAGATCCGCTCTCCTCCCATGTCCCTCTATCCTTTCCGTGATGACGGATATCCCTCAACCTAGCCGAGCCCAAGGGTAGTCCCGATGATGTCCGCCGGTGCACCGGTGGTGTGTACCGACCCTTATTCAGCCTGCAATCTCTCGCGTGTGTACGGTACCAACCCACCAGCCTCGATGATGGCCATGATGAAAGGCGGGAAGGGGGACGTGCGGTACGTCTTGCCGGTTCGGACGTTGGCAATCTCGCCGCTTTCGAGATCCACACGCATCTCGTCCCCTGCTTCGGCGTCGGCCACAGCCTTTGGGCAGACCAGGATGGGCAGTCCTGTGTTGATCGCGTTGCGGTAGAAGATCCGGGCGAAGCTCTCGGCGATGACACAGGAGATGCCCGCACCCTTGATAGCGAGGGGCGCGTGCTCGCGCGAGGAACCGCAGCCGAAGTTCTCGCCACCCACGATGATATCCCCCGGCCTCACCGTGCCGGCGAAGGTGGGGTCGATATCCTCCATACAGTGCTCCGCCAGCTCCTCGGGTGTCGACATATTCAGATAGCGCGCCGGAATGATGACATCGGTGTCGATATTGTCACCGTACTTCCAGGCCCTGCCGCGGAGCACGTGATCCACCTGTCCTTCTTTGGGCTGCGTCATGCCATCACCTCCTCGGGACTGGCAATGTATCCGGCAACGGCGGTTGCCGCGGCAACGGCTGGCCCGCTGAGATAGACCTCGCTGTCCGTATGTCCCATACGTCCACGGAAGTTGCGATTCGTCGTGCTCACGGCACGTTCGCCCGCGGCCAAGACACCCATGTGTCCGCCGAGGCAGGGGCCGCAGGTGGGCGTGCTGACCACGGCGCCCGCCTCGATGAAGGTCTCGATCAGGCCCTCGCGCAGCGCATCTAGATAGACCTGTTGTGTGCCCGGTATCACGATACAGCGTACGTCGCGGTGCACCTTTCGACCCCTGAGGATCTTGGCCGCAACACGTAGATCCTCCAACCGCCCATTCGTGCAGGAACCGATCACGGACTGGTCCACCTTCACATCTCGTGCTTCGCTAACGGGCCGTGCATTCTCCGGCAGGTGCGGGAAAGCAACCTGGGGCGGGATCTCGCTCACGTTGATCGTCACCGTCGCCATGCACTGGGCATCAGGATCGGAGGCGAAGACCTGGTAGGGGCGCTTGGCGCGTCCGGCGACATAGACTTCCGTGGCGTCATCGAAGGCGAACAACCCGGCCTTGCCGCCGGCCTCGATCGCCATATTGGCCATGGCGAACCGGTCGCTCATTGGGAGTGCTTCAATCACGGGGCCCGTGAACTCCATCGACCGGTAGAGTGCCCCGCTGACACCGATCTGCCCTATCGTGTAGAGAATCAGGTCCTTGCCGCCGACCCATGGTTGCAGCTCGCCGGTGTAGACAAAGCGCATAGTCTCCGGCACCCGCATCCAGATCTGGCCGGTAGCCATCGCGACCGCGATGTCCGTGGAGCCCATCCCGGTGGCGAAGGCGCCCAATGCCCCATAGGTGCAGGTGTGCGAGTCCGCTCCGACCACGACGTCGCCTGGCAGGACCAGTCCTTGCTCCGGGAGCAGGACGTGTTCAATACCCATGCGCCCCACGTCGTAGTGGTGCGGGAGATTCTGTTCGCGCGCGAAGCGACGGATCATCGCGCATTGTTCTGCGGACTTGATGTCTTTGTTGGGCGCGAAGTGATCGGCTACCATGACGACCTTATCGGGATCGAATACACGGTCAACCCCAAGCTTTTCGAACTCCCGCAAAGCGATTGGGGCGGTGATGTCGTTGGACAGAACGACATCCACGGCTACCTCAACCAGATCTCCCGGATGGAGGTCCGGCTTGTCACCGCTGGTCTGTCCGTCTACGATGTGTTCTGCGAGGATCTTTTCTGCTAGCGTATGTGCCACGTGATGTCTCCCTCGGTAGCGGTAGAAATCACCGCTATGGACTATGTTTGGCCGGTGTTGCCGGGCGCACCGGTGCCGGTGCGGCTGGCCCGGAAGCTCATGCCATCGTGGTCCCAAGTCATTGCGCAGCCACCGGCAGTAGAAGTCACCGCTGTCTCGGGGAACGCCTCTCACGAAGCGGCCCTCCCGGCTACGGCAGTTGCCTGTACAAATCACAGTTGCCTGTACAAATCACAG
>JAFGNI010000505.1 GCA_016927095.1 Anaerolineae bacterium
AGAAGGCGCTCATATCCATGCCGGAAGGCATTCACATAGGGCTCGAAATGGTCAGGGGCCACATCGGTCATCAGGTCCTGGAGCGCCATAGCGATGTCCTGCACGGGATAGCCCCAGATCGTGTCCTCGAAATCCAGCGGCTGGAGGCGGCCCCCGTAGATCTTGATGTTGTCGTGCCACAGATCGTTGTGGATCACGCAGAGACCTGCGGGGTCAGCGTAGAGGTCCGCAAAGGCACGCGCGACGGCGTCGCGGGTACGGCGCAGTATCTCCTGAGCTCGGGCCGTCCCAGTGCTGATCGCTCCGCCTTCGAAGAGCAGATCTGGCTCATCGCGCGCGATGTAAGAGGTCATCCTCCGGGTCGTGAATCCCTCGGGTGGCACAAAGGCTGCGCCGTGCGTATGGAGCCGGGCGAAAAGGGCCCCCATCTTAGCCAAGTTTGCCTCGCTCAGTTGGCGCCCCAGCGGCGTGCCGGGCAACCAACTCATCACCACGCACCGGTTGGGACCGGGCACGTTGTCCGCAGCGACCGAGACAAAGGCCTCCCCGTGTCGCGCTCGCACCGGCACCGGCGCGGCGATTTTTGGCTCCTGTGCGAGGGCCTCCAGCCACATGATCTCCGACAGGATGTCAGTGTCCGTGCGCCACGCGGGCGCACAGAGCCGCACAGCATACGACGCACCACTGGGCGTCCTGAGTCTGAACAAGGCGTTCGTGAAGAGGCCGACAAGCTCCAGTTGCGCGATCTCGACATCGTACTGCGCCAGAGCGGCCAAAGCCACATATCGAAGTCGCCGCGCTTTGCCGCGATCGGTCAGCGCCGAGAAGGGTGTCAAATCGGTCTCCTGGGACTAGATTCCGAAACCTAATTCTAACCCATCTCTCGCTTGGCGCAAGTGACGGGAATCTAGGATAGGGTGTTGTCAAGCCCCTGCAACTGCCATGTCGGTCGCGCGCCACGCTCACTGGTAGGTGAGTCCAGTGCCATCATCGACACGATACCCAGTACTGCACCTATCGCCACACCGGCATTCTCGCGAGCCAACCCTAGGATTCGGATGTCTTCGTCTTGCTCGAGCAACTCGGTGCTGGCGGGTTGGTCAACCATACGCTCTGCTTTTGTCAAGTATTTATATAGATTTTTACTACAGATTCTAAGCAGGAAAAGGCAGTATGCAGAGACCGGCACGCGCTGCTACAGGGAGAAGCCCAACGGGGGCGTTGTCGCCCGCTCGGAAAACACAAGACGCCCGGCGGACCTTCCACCGGGCGTCGGACGAGTGATGAACTTGAGAGCTATGTGAAGTAGATCGGGTTGGTCAGGGCCAGCAGTGCCCCATCGGCAGCCCGGATCTCCACGATCACCCAGTCAGCCTCAGAGAGCGCCATGGCCCAGGTAGCTTCACCCGCGCCACCAGCAACCCGACGCTGCAGCAGCCGGCCATTGGCCAGCACGCGGACCTCCGCGCCCCCGGGACACGCCTCCCAGGTCACGTGAAGCGTGACAGGTCGTGTAGCGACGTCGCCCATCATCCAGCTGAAGCCCCCTTCGTCGATGGCCGTGAACGTCACGATGGGTCCGCTACTCAGGTAGAGATGGCCTGCCAAGAGCGCATCCAAGATCGCTCGCTCTGTCAGGGCCATGGCGTAGACAACGCTGAATCCCGGGCGTACCCCTGCCGGTGCAGGACCGTGCACATCCGTGCCCGCCGACGCCACCACGTGATAGCCCTGGTTCAGCCAGTCATAGTAGAGCTCTAACGCCCGTGCGTTATTGGAGTCACAGTCCCACAGGCCGTTCCAGACTTCCACGACGCGGGCATTACCGGGCATCATCTCGCCGAAGCGCCAGGCACACCCGGTGCAACCCGGATCACTGTCAGCCTGCGGATGGGCGATTACGAACACATCCCGGTTGGCCAACGCCGCGGCTGCCGTGAAGGCCATCCGCCCATCTTCGGGCGATATCCGCCAGTCCACCCACTCGCGCGTACCAAGCACTAGCGCGTGGCCCCAGAAGGTGGTCAGCTCCATGCCACCGGCCGTCAGTAGATCGCCACTCTCTGCTGCATCCATCTCAGGAAGTCCGGAGACGGTGTTGTGGTCCGTCAGAAAGACGAAGTCAAGATCAAAGGCCTGGGCTTCTGCAATCAGATCGGAGACGCTGAAGTCTGCCGCATCAGAGTGATGCGTGTGCGTGTGGAAATCCCCCCTGTACCAGCCTGCCGTGGTGCAAGGCGCCCCACCCTCCACCTTCGCGACGTCCGGACGTGCCACCAACGGAATCTCGGCACACCCATCAGGCAGCGCCGGGCCAATCTCACCCGGGCCAAGCGCTCGGACATCCAGCCGGTACGTGAGGGGCGTGCCTGGCATCACCATGTGCGTGTCAACCTGCACCGTCCAAACGCCCGCCAGCACGGGTCCGGGCAGGTAACCCGGAGTAGCTGCGTCCGCCTCGATCCGTACCCGTTGCCTCGCGCCCCCACGATGCCCTGCGCCCCGGAAACCCAAGGGATCGAAGAGGGTCAGCGTCACCAGGTTGTGGACACCACGCACCAGGGCCGGCTCGTACTCGAGATCGATCACCAGTCGATCACTGCCGCCGGGCACCGTGAAATGGTGAGAGATGTGACGCTTGCAGTCCCGCGTTGTCAGTCTGTTCTCAAAGCGCTCGTGCATGGATTCTGACCTCCTCCCCCGCACTATAGCACCGACATACCCACCCGCAACACTACACACGCCGTATCAGGCGATTGCCCTGCCGACGCACCTGACCTTGCGCAGTCTCTACCTAGGGTGATAATACGGTCGGTCTGTGTGTCTACACATCCGGAAAGCGAGGGACAACCTTGGCGAAGACAAGGGATCACGATATACAGCTTCTGGCCATCGGTGAGCTTCTCGTCGACCTTATCTCCACCCAGACGACCGATAGCCTGGCCACAGTAAAGAGCTTCGAGCGCCATCAGGGCGGTTCCCCCGCCAACATCGCTGTCAACATCGCCCGGCTGGGCGGCACCTCAGCACTGATGGCCAACGTCGGTGACGACGCCTTCGGCGCGTTTCTCAAACAGTCCCTCGCCCATGCCGGCGTTATCACCGACTACATCACGTTGGATCCCGACGCCCACACCAGCGTTGTCTTTGTGGCCCGCACAAAGGGCACACCTGACTTCCTCCCGATGCGCGAGGCCGATCTGCACCTGGGCGCGGTCAGCAGCCACGGTGGCATATCCCTCCTCGACGCCATCCACCGGACAGAGGCCGTCCACGTCTCGAGCTGGCCCCTCCGGCGCGACCCCGCACGGAGCTTCGCCCACGAGGCGCTCCGCCGCGCGATGGCCGCCGGGAAGCTTACGTCGCTCGACCCCAACTACAGCCCACAGCTCTGGCCCGATCGGCACGAGGCCCTGGACGTCCTACAGAGCGTCTTGCGCGACGTCGCGATCGTCAAGCCCTCCCTCGACGATGCAGCGCGCCTATTTGGCCAACGGCTTGCGCCAGACGAGATCGTCGAGCGCTTCCATACAATGGGTCCAGCAACCGTCATCTTGACGATGGGCAAAGAGGGAACTCTGCTCTCGGAGTCTGGCACGCTGCACCGCATCCCAGGGCGCAAGATCGAGGTCGCCGACGCCACAGGTGCCGGTGATGCCTTCTGGTCAGGCTTCCTGCTGGCGAAACTGGAGGGGCTCACCACGCGGCACGCCGCCTACGTCGCCCGAGAGATCGCTGAGCGCAAACTGCAGACCGTCGGTCCCCTGCCCGGCAACCTGGACCGTAAGGCCATCTACCAGCGCGCGGGGAGCTATCTCTAGTCTCGCCCGTCGCCCTATTCGGACCGCAGTTGTCGTGACCAGGGCCACACGGTGCCGGTACTTGCTCTTCAGGAAACACACGACCCCGTCAGGACCAGTATGATCCTGACGGGGTCGCGACCTGCCCTATCTACTTCAGCAAGGCCGACCTTAGCTAACCACGCAAGACCCCCGACTCAATCTTGTCCAACCCATATGCGCAGCAAGCCATCTACCTTCCGGTACACATCTTGGTCGAGCAGTCGGTTCGCAAGCTGCGCCGCTGACGGTATGCCTCCGTTCCAACCGTCGATGCCACCGGTCTCTGACTCACTGGCTATCAGCCCCAGGAAGCGACCCCGCCACGGCTCATCGAGAGATAGCACTTGCTCTGCCAAAGCCCGCACTTTCGATCTACCTCGTCTGGTCCCTCGATCCATGTCTACCGCCTAGTCCACGAAGACGGCCACCAGGCCGCGGTCACTCGTCCTTGCCCTTGTCCCCTTGGCCGGGTGGTGCGCCCCCTTTGTCCTCAAGACCCGGGGGCACCCCGTCCCCGTCCTCCAACCCGGGCGGTTGGTGTGCTGGCGGGGGTTCGGGTTCAGGCTCAATCTCTGCGTCAGGCTCTACCTCAGCCGTAGCCTCGGCTGGGTTCGGCTCAACGTCCTTACCATCCAAGCCAGGGGGCCCACCGTCCTGGTGGCCCGGCGGCTCGCCCTCTCGGTCCTCGAGGCCTGGAGGGTCACCCGGCACATCCCTATCCTTTAGCCCTGGGGGTTGGGGTGGTACGGTATCGCCGCCTTCGTCAGGCGGCTCTCCGTCATCGCCAGTACCGGGCTCGCCGCCGGGGATGTCGGCGGGTGTGTCCCCGACTTCCCCGGGCACCGGTGTGGGTGTCAGACCACCCCGAGGTACCAGAGTCGGGCTCTTGGGCACATCCTCGGTCGACGTGGGTTCCGGGGCGTCCTCCTGACCGGTGTCTGAATCCGCAGCGTCACCATCTCCAGACGCCAGGTCGACCTCCGTCACCTGAAGGCCTGTCCCCCCCGCCCCAATGGACACTGCGTGACCCGCATCCACGACGAGTGTCTGGCCGCCGGCAGCGACGTTGACCTGTCCCTCTTCAACCACCACCGATGTCGACCCGTCCTCCGCCACCGTGACCAAGAACTGCGCGTGCACCGCGCGGACCTCCAGTGTGGGCGACTGTACATCGAAGTGCACTTCGCCACTGTCGTCTTGCGCTAGTGTGTCAGTCATCGGAGCCGCAGCAGCGAAGTCCGCCCCGAAAAGCGCAGCTCCCAGAGCGCTGGGGCCTCGGCTCAGCCCGTCGCCCATCGCCACGCGGTAGCGAACCGTCCCCACTACCTGATAGACACGCGGAGATCTCGTCGGGTTCCATCGCGTCGGCAGTGCAACGAGTTCAAGCTCGGTCGTAGCTGCCAGTGACATTGCATGATCAGGGCCGACCGATACAGAAGCTTTCGCATCTGCCAGAGTCCTGAGCCGGTCACCGGTGGCAACGGCATCGCCGGCCATAACCGACATCCACCGCTGTGACCCCGCGGGCAAGCGCAGCACCGTCCCTTCGACCTCCGTGACCGTGACCGCCACCGGATCGAGGAGCGCCGTCGTGAAATCGCCGGCCTGCCAGACCCACCCGAACCCAATCAACAACAGGAGCAACAGCGCTACGCCGCTCATGACCAACCAGCGCACGGAACTTCGCGACCGGAGGACAGACAACAGGCCAACCCTCTCGGGCTTCGCCTCCTCTTCAGCCGCCAGGCGTCGTCGCTTGGCCCTCACCGCAGCCATCATCCGCGCGTAGCCCTCTTGCACCGCCTCCGGGCGTGCCTCAGGTACGGGGACGCGTCGCAGCACCAGCGCCGCCTCCAGGAGGGGGCGGAGTTCACGCTCGTACTGGGGATAGTGGTAGATGCACTGAGAGATGGATTCACCCCTCAGCATTCGGCTAAGGGAAGCATCCAGAGCGTCTCTCAGACTGGGCTTGCGACTCATACCGACCTCAACTCGCTTTCCCTCCGTCTTTCAGCCCCCCTAACATATGTAACGTTGCAGGGCGCCACCAGATACGGTCTTCCAGACCCACGTCGGCTGCACATCACCAACCTAGTCGCTTTCCTGCCGGGCGAAGATGCGTGCCAGCGCTGCCAGCCCTCGGTGTTGCAGTGCCTTGACGGCGCCCACCGACTTGCCCAGCACCTTGGCCGCCGTCGGGTTGTCCATGTCTTCGAAGAACTTCAGCAGCAGCACCTGACGCTGATCCTCCGTGAGATCCTGCAGCGCCTGAGCCAGCCGCACCTCCTGCACAGCATAGTGCGCGTGCTGTACGGGATCAGGGGTATCGGCGACAAGGGATTCATCCAAGGGGTACGACTGCGACCGCCCTTCGCGGCGGTAATAATCTGTGAGCAGGTTGCGGGCGATCGTGTAGAGCCAGGCCAGCAGGGGGCGGCCTTTGTACCGGAAATTGTCGATATGTTCCACCAGCCGGACAAAGACCTCGCTGGTGAGGTCCTCAGCCGTTGCCGCACTATTAACGCGGAAGGCTATGTAGCGGTAGATCCTCGGCTGATACCGGCGGTAGAGCTCGGCAAAGGCCTCTGGGTCTCCCCCCTTGGCTCGCTGGACGAGCTGAGACTCCTCTTCGCTCATAGCATCGAGTCCCGACGTGGCGCGGTCCCTTCATCGAATCGGCCAACAACTGACGACACAGACTGCGGAGTTGGCTGGAGTATAGCCCAAGTGCGGGCAAAGCCAAGACACCCAACTGCCTAGTCGGTGCCGGATACACCAACCAGAGAGCCGCGCCCTTGAGGGGACGCGGCTCTCTGCTGTTGAATCCTACGACGCCCACGGCGGCACATCAGGGCTCGTGCATCCATGCCCCGAGCATCAGGCGGATCATCCGCGCCAGACTCTGGTCCGCCAACCAGATCGCGAGCTGTGTCCGCCCCGTGGCGTGGCCATCATCGGCGCCGCCGTTGACGCGGCGCGCGATCAGATCGACGAAGCGCGACCGCCAAGGATCATCAAGCGCGTAGATGCAGTCTGCCAAGTACGCTCCCCGCCGGAGATCGAGAGTGGTCCCCGTGAAGTCGGGATCGTACTTCTCCAGCACCAGTTCGCGCGTGAGAGCCTCGCCATCGGTACACGCGCTCGCGGTGTGCGACGCGGTTGCACTAGGTCTGGATGCCGTCAGTCGAGAGCCCCGCTGCACGCTGAGAACGCTCGTGGTCATGGATCGCCCCTCCGGTCAATGAAGTCCTAGATAGTAGCTTGGGTATCCCACCAGTTGCGCACACACCTGCCACGAAACGTGCCGCCAACAGCCCCCTGGGTCACGGCTAGTGTTCTAACCTACACCCAGAGTATAGCGGGAATTCACGGAGACGAGGTTACACGCGAGTTAAGGTGCTGTTAATCCAGAGGCCAGTGGCGTCCACGAGGTCAGCGCCGGCAACGCAAATCCCCAGGCTGTGGCGGCAGCCTGGGGACT
>JAFGNI010000506.1 GCA_016927095.1 Anaerolineae bacterium
CCGTGGTGGGCACCGCCCGGGAGCCGCCCCGGCTGTGCGTCGAAGCCAGCGGGTTTGACTCCTCCAGCCGAAAGACCGTCATCAGGATCGCGACGGTGACCATCGCCGCCGCCATCAACCCCGGCCCCACAATGCCCCAGCCGGAGAGCAGCCCGCCCAGCCCAGGCCCCAGCATCGAGGATAGCACGTGGGCCACACCGATATTGCTCATCTGCTCGCTGCGCTTGCTGGGCGGCACGACGTCAGCCACCACTGCCTTGGCGATCGGGTAGATGCCGCCAAAGATCCCGTCGATGATTCGGGAAACGAACATCATCTCGAGGCTCGTCGAGAAGGCCATCACGAGGAAACCCGCCAGGGTGCCAAGCTGGGCCAGGAGCAGCATCCGCTTCCGGCCATACCGGTCGCTGAGCGACCCCCAGATCGGCCCCGAGAAGAAGCTGAAGAGCGCATTGGTCGACAGCAACAGCCCGATCTGCCACGCAGGCGCCCCGAACTGCTGTCCAAAGAACGGCAGAAATGGGATCAGGATCGAGAAACCCAGGATGTCGACGAAGACCGCGATCCATAGCGGCATGAGTCGCGGGAAGTCGGTCTTGAAAGGGTTAAGGGAGATCTTCATCGCACGTCCCGGTCTGGTTAGGTCGGATTTCGGTCCCCAGGATCATCCAGGGATTGCCTTGCATACGGGTGAAGAACACGGTGACGGACCGGCCGCCGCGCACGACCTTGAGGCGTTTCTGGAACGCGTCTGGATCGATCGGAGATCCACGCTTCTTGATGACGACGTGTCCCACCTCAAGCGCCATGAGCCACGTATTGAGCACCTTCAGGTTAAAATGCCCGTGCCGCTCCACGTGCCACACCCGGGAAAACGGCGTCTGCGCCGGTGCCTCCGACGTAAGGTACGCGATCGTTGGATCAATCTGCGCCGCACCGATGCGGGCAGCCAGCGTGGTGACCAGCGTAGCACGGATCACGGCCGGGTCCGGCTCATACAGATAGCCCAGCGGCTCGCACACAGGAGTCTGCGCCACCGGCGTATCGCTGCGCAACTGGTGAGGTCCGGGCAACACGGTCGCTATGCGCGCCGCGCCGCTGCGCAGATCACCGAAGCGCAGGAAGGCCTCCTTGAGGTTGCCCCGCTCTGAGATGAACTCGATCTCGGCCTCTGGAGGCACCTCGGCGTGATCCACCCCCGGCGCAACCTTGACGCCGACATGCGGCACCCGATCACGCAACACCTGGATCGCCGCGAGCGGCGGTGACATCTCCGCCAGCCCGAAGACGCGCCGCCCCTCCGCCCGTCGTACCGGATCGACATACGCGGCATCGACATCGAGCGCCATCGCGGTCCAGTCCGAACACACCACACGCACGCGCGCGGACAGGCCTCTGACGGCAACGTTTAGCTCAGCCAGCCGGGCGCGCACCGGATCGAGCTCCACCGCCAGCACCAACGGACCGGCCTCCGCCAGCGCGAGTGTATCGGCTCCGATCCCACAACCGAGGTCCGCCACGCGCTCGAACGGTTCAAAGAGCCCGGCCCGGTAGACGGCTACAGCCCGGCTCGTCGCCTGCTCCAACGCCTCGTCCACGAAGTACAGCCCGTCGGGCTCGCGGAACTTACCGTGGGCCTTACGCCGTAACCGTGCCTGGTCGAGCAGCGCCGCCGCCTCAGGCGGATCAAACCGTTTGCGCAACTCCGTCACGCGCGCCACGAGCGCCTCATCACGCAGGTCCGCCTCGCGCAGCTCTGCGAGCGCCGCCTGCGCCTCCGCGCCCAGCAGGAATGCGACCAGCTCAAGCGAGAGCGGATACACACTCCCCGCCTTGCGCCCAAGGGGCTTCCCAGCCGAGTACCCTCGGCCAGGGCCTTGGGCGCTTCTGCTGCGGCTCTCCGCTCAATGCCACCGCATCAACCCACATCGTCCCGTGTCCACTCGCCATCGATGGTCCGCCACATCTTTCCGGTTGGATTCCGGTCTTGAAGCTCGGGGGGCAGCCGGTGGGGACGTACCCGATCATAGCTGTGCAGCGCCGCGAAGCGCACCATCGACGCCGGAATCCCGACCGCCGTGAACCCGGGATGTCCCGTTGCAGGGAAGGGGCCGCCGTGATTCATCGCAGGCGAGACCGCCACCCCGGTCGGCATCGCATCGTTGATCAGCCGCCCCACCTTGGTGCGTACGATCGGAGCCACAGCATCATAGACGGCGTCATCCACACCCCCGGTGTGCGTGTAGAAGCTGCCGGTCAGGTTGCCCTCGAAGTGCCGGGCGATGGCCTGCATCTGGGCCAAGTCGCGGGCGAAGACCATCAGAGAGACCACGCCAAACGCTTCGGTCTGTAGCGCCTCCGGTTGGGCAAGGAACTGCTCGCCCGAGACGCGCAGAAGCGTATTGGCATAGCGGAACCCGGCTCCCTCAACCTCACGCCCGCCGACGATCAACTCCGCGCCTGCCGCGCACAACTGCTGCACGGCGTCGCCGACCGTCCACAGGCCACTGGAGCCCAAGAGCACCCCCGGCGGCGCCTCGAACCGCGCCGCGATTGCCTGTAGAAAGGCCTCGCTGC
>JAFGNI010000507.1 GCA_016927095.1 Anaerolineae bacterium
CAGGCCAGGCGATGTCATAAGGTCGCTCAAGGGCCTCACAGTCGAAGTCATCAGCACCGATGCCGAGGGTCGGATGATCCTCGCTGATGCGCTCACCTATGCCGGCAAGTTCAGGCCTGACGCGATATTCGACATCGCGACGCTGACGGGGAGCCGTATCATCGCGCTCGGCGATCACGCTGCCGCGGTCATGGGCGATGAGGCCCTGATCCGGCGATTGACCGCAGCAGGAGAGTCAACAAACGAGCGCGTCTGGCCCCTTCCGCTCTTTGAGGCCTACGGAGAGCAACTCAAGAGCGAGGTTGCCGATCTCAAGAACGTCGGTGGACGCGAGGCAGGTAGCATCACGGGCGGGTTCTTCCTGAGCCGGTTCGTCCCGGAGGACACGCCATGGGTCCACATTGATATCGCCGGTTTGGCCCTGACCGACAAGGCAACGCCTTACGCTCCCAAGGGAGGCACCGGGTTTGGTGTTAGGCTCTTCGTCGAGATGCTCCGGCGCTGGCGAGACCAGGCGTAATACGGCCACGGGCTCTGGAGCCAACGATGAGCGACACAACCACCGTCCAGGATCTAACCGATGCAATGAATGCCTTTGTCGAGGCCATGGGCTGGTACCGGCCCGACTCCCAGTTTGAGCAATCGCCGCGAAACATCGCCATCTCGCTCTGTCTGGAGGCGGCTGAGGTCCTGGAGCACTTCCAGTGGGGCGAGAGAGCTGATGGAAGCGCCCTTGCTGAGGAACTGGCGGACGTTATGCTCTATCTGCTGCAACTGGCCTATCTCACCGATATCGACCTCGCCCACGCGGTTAAGGAGAAACTTGCAGTCAACTACAGACGGTTCGGCCCACGCCGAACGCAACCTGGGCGCCCGACCGAGTGACCGGATGGGCAAGCACCAGTGGCCCTACACGAAGTAGCGGAACTTCCCTGAGGATAAGAGGCGAGAGAAACCATGGCTGATTTCCTGACACCCCAGCACGAAGACTTCTCCAAGTGGTACAACGAGATCGTCCAGAAGGCGGACTTGGCCGACTACTCCCCTGTCCGGGGCAGTATGGTCATCAAGCCTTACGGCTACACCCTCTGGGAGCGTATCCGCGATGAGCTTGACCGCCGCTTCAAGGACACTGGACACGTTAACGCCTATTTCCCTCTGCTCATACCGATGAGCTTTCTGGAGAAGGAGACCGAGCACGTGGAGGGATTCTCCCCGGAGCTCGCCGTCGTCACGCATGGTGGAGGTAGCGAGCTCGAGGAACCACTCGTCATCCGGCCTACCTCCGAGACCATCATTGGTCATATGTACGCCAAGTGGGTGCAATCGTATCGCGATCTCCCGTTGCTCATTAATCAGTGGGCTAACGTTGTTCGGTGGGAGATGCGCACACGGCTGTTCCTCAGGACCACCGAGTTCCTCTGGCAGGAGGGACACACTGCACACGCGACACGACAGGAGGCCGTTGGGGAGACGCTCCAGATGCTCGATGTTTACGCCGACTTCGCCATCAAGGAAGCGGCGATCCCCGTGATTCAGGGGCGCAAGAGTGAAAGCGAGAAGTTCGCCGGCGCCGTCGCCAGCTACACGATTGAGGCTATGATGAAAGATGGCAAGGCTCTGCAGTCCGGCACGAGCCACTTTCTCGGTCAGAACTTCGCCCGGGCGTTCGACATCCAGTTCCTCGATGAGAACAACGAGAAGCAGTATGCCTGGACGACATCCTGGGGCCTCAGCACGCGAATGGTAGGCGCAGTCGTGATGTGCCACGGCGACGACCAGGGACTTGTGCTACCCCCACACCTGGCCCCAATCCAGGTCGTGATCGTGCCAATCTGGCGCAAGGATGCTGAGAAAGCTGGGGTAATCGAGGCTGCGGAGCAGGTCAAGGCGCGCCTCAAAGGCCTCATTCGGGTTGAGCTCGATGGGCGTGAGGGCTACTCACCAGGATGGAAGTTCAACGATTGGGAGATGCGTGGCGTCCCCTTACGACTGGAGATTGGCCCGCGCGACGTGGCCAACCAGAGCGTGATGGTCGCACGACGGGATATTCCCGGGCGAGAGGGCAAGACGCTCATGCCGGTAGCTGAGCTGGAGCGCCAGATCCCTGTTCTCCTGGAGGCTGTCCAGGCCGCCATCTACGATAAGGCCCTGACGTTCCGTGACAGCCACATCGTCGACGTCCGGACCTACGATGAGCTCAAAGAAGCCGTGGAAACAGGCTTCGCCCGGGCATGGTGGGCGGGCAGTACCGACGATGAGACGGCGATCAAGGAAGACAGCAAAGCCACCGTCCGGTGCATTCCTACGGACCAACCTGGCGGCGCAGGTCCCTGCATCTACACAGGGAAGCCGGCCACAGAGGTCGCCATCTTCGGGAAAGCTTACTAGCCCGCGTGCCTCGCTGAGGGATACGGCGACCAGATGCGTGCGTCTCCTGCGGATCTGTGCCCCGCCGCTCCGGAAGTACATCCGGATCGACCGTCGCCGAGGCGACCGCGGCTGGACGCCGGCGAGACCACAAGCACGCAAGCGCGGTTCATCACCTGGAGTCCTGGGGTAGCACTGCTGCTCCGGGACTCCGCTGTCAGCAACGACGCAGACTATGTCCTTCTACCTGCCGCCGCACACAGGACACTCGGGACTACGCTCAAACGTCACAAGGTCAAAGGATGTATGCAGCCCATCCCACAGGAGCAGCCTATTCGTCATGATCTCGCCGGCGTCGAGCAGAATCTTCAGGGCTTCGACGGCCTGCAAACTCCCCATCAGACCCGCGGCGGCCCCAACAATACCCAGTGCTGCAGCTGAAGGATAGGTTCCGGGTGCAGGGAGTTCAGGAAACACACACGCACGACATGCGTTTCCTGGCGTGTAGACACCCATCTGCCCCTCGAACCGCGTCACCGCAGCCCACACAAGCGGAACACCTGACTCTACACACAACGCATTGACCAAGCTTTTCGTCTCGAGGTCGTCCGCTGCCTCCACAACAAGGTCGTACTGCCGTACCAGCGCTATGCCGTTTTCACGCAGAACGCGGTAGGGATGAGGCCTTGTCTCAACCGACGGGTTCAGCAGCCTGATGCGCTCCGCTGCCGTCA
>JAFGNI010000508.1 GCA_016927095.1 Anaerolineae bacterium
CGAGGCCCAGATGCCAGGCATCCGCTGCATCGACCCACGCAGGCCAGAGATGGCCTTGTCGATCAGGTGATAAGTCGTGCCGCCGGAGGTCGTGTGGCGACGCGCCCTCCCACCAGCACACGGTGGCAGCGTCCACTAAGTTGACGCGATCGCCGGGCTGTGTACCTGAACCGCTCCTGTGGTGCACCGTACCCTCCCTACCAGGTCCGTTCCTTCAACAGCTCCTGGATCGCATCGCGAGGCACCGGCAGCGCGTCGATATGACTCTCCAGCCAGCGCGAGAAGTCGGCCTCGATGTCGTCGGTCCAGCGCCGGTCGATCTGGCCCGGGGTGTAGATGCCCTCCCGGAGGCGCTGCTTGCCGAACATATCCCGCAACCGCACCAACTCCGAGGTCTTAACGACCTTCTCCACGAGGTGTGGGGGGATGAAGATCACGCCCTCGTGCTGGCCCAGCACCACATCGCCGGGCATCACGGTCACCTGACCAATCCGCACCGGGCAGTTGACGCCGACAAGCATGATGGTGGGTGAGGCGTAGGTCGGGTGGAAGCCCCGGACAAAGCTAGCGAAACCCTGGATCTCCTGAATGCCATCCAGATCGCGCACCGAGGCGTCATGCACGATTCCCTTGCCGGACTTAGCGTAAATCGCCGTCGCGAGGTTGTCGCCCACGATCGGCCCCTGATCGTGCTTACCAAAGACATCGGCAACATAGACATCACCTTGGACCAGCATATCGATCGGCCAAGAGATCTGGTCGCCGATGCAGCCGGCGCGCTCGCCCTTCTGCTCCATCAGCGCCCGCATCGCCGGACGCCGCGGCATGTACATCGCCGTCAGCGCGCGCCCGACCAGCGTCTCGCCAGGATGGGTGCACACAAAGCCATCCGCATACTGCCACTTGTAGCCCGCGCCGTTGAGCACGCCCCAAGCCTGCGTCAACGTCACCTGCTCAACCCGCGCCAGCATCGCATCCGGCACCATCGGTCGCCCATCGGGGAACCGTTCCCCGGTCCACTCGCTCGTGTAATCAATGATCTCATCCGGCGTCATATTGAGAGGCGCAAACTTCTCCATTCAGTGTCTCCTTTGTCGAAGGGGAAAGGGATAGGGGACAAGGGACAAGGGATAAGCAAACCACGGCGGATCACGTCGCATCGCCAGCCACCTACTCTGCCCTATCCCCTGTCCCCTGTCCCCTACCTCTGCACCTGCACAGCGTAATGCCCCTCAACATACGGGAACCGCGCCTCGAGGTCCTCCGCCAGCTCAACGCCGAAGCCGGGTTTGTCCGGCAGGAGGAGATAGCCATCCGCGATGACGGGCTTCTCGGCCAGAATGGCCCACTGGAGCGGGCCCTGGATCTGGCAGAGCTCCAGCATGAGCGGTTGGGGGAGCGCGGCGACGTAGTGCGCGTGGGCCATCGCCATCAGGCCGTTGTGCCAACTGTGCGGCGCCGCCGGCACGCCATAGCGGTGCGCGATCTCGGCGATGCGCATCGCCTCGGTCAGGCCGCAGAGCGCCGCGTCCGGCTGAACGATGTCGTAAGCTTTGGCATCAAGGTAGGGCCGGAACTGCTCCAAGGTCGTGAAGACCTCTCCTCCGGTGATCGGCATGTGCACCGCCGCTGCTAGGCGGGTATGGGCCTCGATCATCTCGCGCGGCATAGGCTCCTCGAAGAAGGCAAAGCCGAGGCGGTCCAGCTCCAGCGCAATCGCTCGCGCCTGCTCCTCCGTGAGCCGGCAGTTCCCGTCGAGCATCAGATCCATCCGCCCGTCGACCGCCTGGACCAGCTCGCGGACCAGGCCCAGGAAGCGGTCCACAGTGACACCATCCCATGCCCACTCGGTGCCGATCCGGAACTTCATCGCCGTGAAACCCTGTGCGATGGTGTCGAGCGCCTCATCGATGAGCTGCTCGGGACGGTCACGCCAGTCATAGCGGCACCCCGTGGAGGCGTAGAGCCGCACCCGGTCCAACGGCTTACGCCCGGCGGCGTCCGCCAGGAGGTCGGCGACCCGCTTGCCGGCAAGCTTGCCCCGCAGATCCCAGAGCGCGCAATCGATCCCTGCAACCGCCGCGTCATGCGCGCGCCCCTGGCCATTGGGATGCGGCACGATACCTAGATCCCACGGGTCGCGCCCGATCAACGCCGGCGCCAGCCAGTCGACCCAATCGCGTATGAGGAGGGGCCAGCCATAGGCACTGGCCTCCGCAAAACCGAGCGTACCATCGTCGGTATGGATGACGACGATGGCGCAGTCGGCCTTGACGGTGCGATAGCGTGCGGTAACCCATTGCCGCTCGGGCTCGTGCATCCGAGAAAGACAGAGCGTTTCCAGTTTGGTGATCTTCATCGGATCTCCTCTCAGCAGACTGTAGCGCGCACAGTGCCACCTTTGTACACCGTCGCCACGAAATCCACAACAGACAACCGTGCTGGCACGTGAAGAACCGGGACGGGCGCGGCGGTCGCCGCGCCCGTCCCGGTGTGGTCGGCCTGTCCCGAGACTGAGTTTATGCTCCGCTACGGATGAAACTCGACAACCGCCGACATCCCCCATCTTAGGGCTTCCGGCTGCTCAGCTAGCGCGATCGTGACAGGATAGGTGACATCTTCTCGGTAGAGCTCCTGCTGAAGGCCCACGCGCACCACCGTGCCGGACAGAGCCTGGTCCGGTAACGCATCCAGCTTGATGGTTGCTGGCTGGCCTGGCATCACATGCACCACATCCACCTCCATCAGGTTCACCGTCCGCAGCTCCAGATGATCCAAATCAGCGATCGTGACCACCGGCTGACCAGGTAGGAGGTAATCCCCCACCTCAACGGCGAGGGTGGCGATCGTGCCGCTCTGCGGCGCACGGACCACAGCGCGGGCTAGATCCTCCTCAGCTTGCGCCAGCGCTAGGATCGCCTGTGCGACCACCGCCTCGGCGACCGCGACAGTCTCTGTCCTCGGACCGGCGCGCAGTAGCGCCAGCTTGGCCTCCGCAGCCGCACGGTTGGCTTCGGCGGTGCGCACCGCCGCTTCAGCAGCCTGAAGCCGCGCCCACCTCTCTCGGGGCACTGACGCTGCTGCCATCTCGATGGCGGCGATCTCCTGGTTGGCAGCAGCCAGCTTCAGCCGCCATTCCGCGGCCCGCTCCTCGTCGCCATCATCCTCCGCCCAATGGAGATAGGCCTCGATCTCGCGCTTCTCGGCACCAGCAGCCGCCAGGGCCGACTCCAGGGCAGAGATCTCCGGTTCGCCCAGCTGTGCCGACAGGTGATCACGTTCTGCCATCACACGCGCCACCTCCGCCTCTGCGACCTGGACCGCCGCTTCGGCTTCAGCGATGGTCTCGGGCTGCGCACCCGCTTGAGCAAGAGCCAGCGCCGCTTCCGCAGCGGCTAGATCTGCCCTCGCCTCCGCCACAGCGGTCGCAAGCACGCCATCATCCAACTGCAGCAGGACATCGCCGCGTTCCACAAACGCCCCCGCGTGCACGGAGACCGCCGCTACCCGACCGGCGGTACTGGTCCCAACGTCGATGTCATGTGCCGGCACGACAACGGCTTCGGCGATAGGCCGGGCTTCGAAGGCGGGAGCGACTGCGGGTACCACCGCATCTGGCGACACGTCCCCAATCTCGACGTCCACGGTCATGCCCCAGCGCAACCAACTTGGCACGCTCTCCAGCTCTATGAGCACCGCGTAGGTGACGTCCCCCAGATAGTCACGACTCTGAGGCTCGATGTGGCTCACGCATCCGCGCATGGCGTGGTCCGGACGCGCGTCAGCACGGATCACGGCGCCCTGTCCTACGGCAACGCGGACGACGTCCAGCTCGGTCAGATCGCGCGTCCGGATCCGCAAATCGTCCAACGTCGCCACCTCTATCAACGGAGCGCCGGCACTGACCGCCTCGCCGGCCTCAATCGGGCACGCGACCACGGTACCGTTGAAGGGCATCGTGAACGTGGTGGCTTCGAGGTGCGCCAAGGCCGTGGCCACCGCTGCCTGCGCCCTATCCACGGCAGCTCTGGCGACCGCAACCGTCTCGGATCTGCCACCGGCTACTGCCTGCTCACGGGATGCCAAAGCCGCATCAACCTGGGCCTCGGCTACGACGACGCCGGCCCGCGCGACCTCCTGCGAGGTCCCGCTCGCCCGCTGGATGGTGTCCAGCTGCACCTGGGCTGCCTCGAGATTGGCCATCGCAGCCGCCATCTTCGCGCGAGCCATCCCCTCAAAGGTCCCCAACGCCGGACAGATCTCACGCTTGGTGCCGTCCTCCTGTTGGACATCGTAGCACTTCATTGTCTCATCGTGGGCATCCACCGCCGCATCATAGGCCACCTGGGCCGACAAGATGTCGGCCCGGGCTGCCGCGGCCTCAGCCTGCGTTCGCCCGGCGTATGAAGCGTTCAGGGCCGCGATGCTCTGAGAGAGCGCCGCCGTCGATGCCAGTACCTGGGCATCCATCAGCGCCAGCGTTTCAGGCCGGACCTCGGCGCGCGCCTCTGCCAACTTGGCCTCAGCGACTGCCAGCGCCGCTTCAGCTTGCCGGACCGCCATGCCAGCATCCTCTGCGTCGAGCGCTATGATCGGACCACCCGATGACACCCAGTCGCCCTCCTCAACCAACACGTCGGTCACCTGGGAGGCAGCGGGCGCACGCAGCGTCAGCCAACGCGAAGGCTCAACGCTACCCTCCGCAACGACCGTCGCCCTATCCACCGTGACCGGCGGCAGGATCGGCGCATGCGACGCCGCCCGCCCCGGTAGCGCGCCGCATCCGGTCAGAAAGATAGCCACCACTAGGACACAACACATTCGTTGTTTCATCGTCATCCCCCTTATCGATATCGCTTTGCGCGTGGGCAAGCGAAGCCGTCGCCGGCCTTGTCGCGCCTCGGGCCTACTCATAGGCCAGCACCTCTCGAACCGTGAGACGAGCGGCCTTCCGGGCAGGAAGGGCGCTTGCGATCACGCTCAGGATCACCACACAGCCAAGCCACAGGATCACCCCAAAGGACGAGAAGGCGAAGGTCAGCGGCGCCCCCAACAGGGGCCGGCCCACAGCTTCTGCAAGCAACCGCCCCAATGGATAGGCGAGTACCGACCCAAACGCCCAACTCATCAAGCCGATGACCACGCCCTCTCGCACGAAAACCTTGGCTACGCCGGGCGTCGGCGCCCCAATCGCGCGCAGCACCCCGATCTCCCGTCTGCGCTCCAGGACATTGATGCTCATCGTGCCGGTGAGCCCCAGCCCGCCGACAAGGGCCAGTAGGACCGCCATAACGAGGAGCAGCACGACCACGATATCGAAGGTGGTCTGGCCCTCTATACGTTCAGCAGCCACCGTCTGCACCTCACCGACATGGAGCCCTCGCCGCTCAAAGGCCTCCTCCAGCGCGGTGGTGATCTCCTTGTAGGCCGCCGGGTCCTCAGGATCATCCACCGTGTCGGCCTCTAGGCGCACCAGGGCGGCGCCTGCCTGGCCAAGGTTACCGGTGGTGCGGGCCACAGTGTCATAAGGAGCGTAGATCATCGGAGCCAGCACACCGAGGCAGACCCCTACCACACGGTACGGTTGCTCTCGCCCCATCACCTTCAGGACAATCGTGTCGCCCACACCGACGTCGGCCTCATCTCTGACGAAGATCGCATTGACCACCAAGGCATTCTCGTCCTCGGGCATCAGCCAGCGACCGTCTACGATGGTCGGTGGCAGCACCAGCTCTGAGTCAATGCGTGGCGCGAAGAGGAAGACTGATCCGCCCTCAGAGCCGTCATCGCGCAATCTCCTCGCGGGCAACTGGAGCCAGATATCCGACTGCGCCACTTGTGGGACCTCCATAGCCGTCGCAATGACCCGCTCAGCGCGATAGGGTTGGGTGAAGCCCAGCATCACATCGAATCCCCACCAACGCAGCACATCATCCAGCGTCGCCGTCAATGACGCGCGGACACTGAAGACGGCCACAAAGATCGCGCTGGCCAGGGTCAACGTCGTCAGCGTCAGGAGGAGGCGACCGCGACTGCGAAAGGTATTCCGAACCGACAACAACAACGGGCGACGCACGACGGCTCGCGCGAACCATAGCCTGCGCCCCGCGAGCAGCCGGGCGATCAAGCCATGACCAAACTTGCCCTTGCCCAGCTGGAAGTCGCGCATCGCCTCGGCAGCAGGAATACGCAGATTGGCAAGGAAAGGCACCACCGACGCTGCTACGGGCACTAGCACACCCACAACAATCAGCACAAAGTAGGTTGACCGCGACACGCTGAGATCCGTCAGATCGAAATTGAACAGGCCTGCCATGAAACGACTTAACTGCCGGCTGCCCACAGCGCTCAGTGGCGCCGCAATGAGCAGGGCGCTCAAGCCATAGGCCACCATCATCACAAGATACATACGCATCAGTTGGCCAGATCGCGCTCCGACAGCCTTCATCACGCCGATTTGCCGCTTCTGCTGCGTTAGCAGCGCCGAAACCGTGTTGATGATCAGGAACACGCTCAGCAACAAGGAGAGCAGACCCAGCGTCCCCATAAGCAGCAGGACGGCCTGGAGGATGTCACCCAGGGGCAGCATGCCCGGCTCTACGGAGAGCGTGGACGGGATCGTCATACCATTCCGTTCAGCGCGGTCCTTGACCCAGTTGATCACCTCCTGGACATGGGCCTTCTCATCGACGCCGTCCGCCGTTGGCATCGCGATCACGTGTAGCTCGTTGTAGCCGTGGTCCAGCCCAAACCAGAACAGCGTCTCCATCGTGACGTAGCCGTAGGGCGAGCCGTCAAACTGTGCCGGGACCTGAACCATATCGTGCGCCACACCGGCTACACGCAGGGAGCGAGTGCGATCACCGGCTAACTCGATCTCCAGGAACTCCCCTTGCGCCACCCCCAGAAGCGCCATC
>JAFGNI010000509.1 GCA_016927095.1 Anaerolineae bacterium
ATTGATGAGCTTCGGGCCGTGGAAGCGCTTTCAGCGCCGGGTTGGACGAGCCCGAAGTACATCGGGTGGGTCCCGGTGTCAAGGATACTGAGGGGCATGGTGGTCAGGGCGCCTGGCTAGCGTCGGTTTACAGTCCGGCCACGCGCCCTCTATCACACCGGGCGGCGCCGACGTGGGTCACCGGTCGAGGTGAAACGGGACCTCGATGATCGTGCGTTGGTAGCCCAGGACCCGGCGCCTGTAAAGCAGGGCGGTCCGGATCGATAGAGACGCACGGTTGTGCAGCAGCGCCTGCCACAAGTGTGCGGGCACGACCTCGGGTAGAACAACCGTGGCCAGTTGACCGTCATTGTTCTGGAGGTCGAGGTCATCCAGACAGGCAAAGAGCGGTCCCAGGAGCGACCGGTAAGGAGATGGGACCGCGACCAGGGGGACATCCGGGCAGGCGCGCTGCCATGTTTCGCGGATGCGGGCCGTGGAACCGGGCTCGATCTCGACGTAGACAGCCGTGATGTCGCTGGAAATCGTGCGCGCGTAGCCGACGGCTTCCAGCGTTCCGCGGTGGAGACCTGAGACGGGAATAACGATGCGGGGCCTTAACGCGGCAGTACAGGATGCCGCGCCAGGTTTGATGGATAACTGGGCACCGACTAACGCGTAGTGCCGACGGATGCTGAGGAAGCCCGCCACCAGAATCGGGATCAGCACGATTGTGATCCACGCGCCCTCGATGAATCGACTGACGCCCACGATCAGGACGGTGGCGCCCGTAGCAACCGCGCCGATGGTGTTTAGCACTGACTTGGCCTGCCAACCTCGCCCGCGTGTGCGCCACCAGTGCACGACCATCCCTGTCTGCGACAGGGTGAAGGCGAGGAAAACCCCGACAGCGAAGAGCGGAATAAGGGCGTGCGTGTCGCCGCCGAAGACGATGATCAGAAATGCTGTCGCCAGGCTTAGCGCCACGATCGCGTTCGTATATACGAGGCGATCGCCGAGGTTACGCAATTGCCGGGGCACGAACCCGTCCTCGGCGAGGGCTGCCGCCAGGCGGGGAAACCCGGCGAAGCTCGTGTTCGCGGCGACTGCCAGGATGGCCATTGTCGTGATCTGGATGAACCAGTGAAAGGCGCCTGGACCGACAATGCTGCGCGCCAGTGCGGAGAGGATGGTCTCCTCAGGCCCTGACACGATGTGGAAGGCCTGTGTCAGACCGATGCTGCCGGCAAAGAGCAGGCCCATCAGCAGCGCCATCGTCACAAGCGTCTTGGCAGCATTGCGTGACCTTGGCTCCTGGAACACCGGAACACCGTTGCTGATCGCCTCAATGCCGGTGAGGGCGGTACAGCCTGATGCGAAAGCCCGGAGGATCAGTGCGGAGGTGAGGGCTTCAACAGGGGCGGGCACAGCCACCGGCGCCGGTGCCGGCATCCCCAGCAAGAGGCGGATCAGACCAAAGCCCAGCATGCCGAGGTAGCTCACCACGAATAAGTAGACGGGGACGGCCATCACCGCGCCGCTCTCCCTCGTACCTCGCAGGTTCGCCAGGGTGATGATCGCCAGAAGGACAAGCGCCACGGGCACCCGGTAGGGCCACAATCCGGGGAACGCCGAGGCAATAGCGGCGACAGCGGCGGTCAGGCTGACTGCAGCCGTCAGCAGGTAGCCGATCAGCAGCGCGGATGCGGCAACCAGCCCCGGGAGCCTTCCGAGATTCGCGCTCGTGACGGCGTAGGACCCGCCCCCCGATGGGTAGGCGTAGACCGTCTGGAGGTAGGAGATCGCCACGAGAATGAGGAGCAGCGTGATGGCCAGGCCGATGGGCAGGGTCAGGGCCAACCCCGCGCTGCCCGCGATCACGAGCGCCAAGTAGATCTCCTCGTTGGCATAGGCGATGGACGACAGGGCATCCGGAGAAAATGCCGCAAGTGCTCGCACTTTGCTCAGGCTTTGATCCTCCAGCTCCTGCGTTGGAAGGGGCGGGCCGATGAGCCAGTGCCTGATCTGAGCTAGCATTAGGGAGATGCCTCCTGGCTAGGTGGATGGGTTGCGGGGTCGTTCGATGGGCACTCCGCAGTAGGGGCAGTTGCGCCACTGCTTCACCAGGGGGTGATTGCAGTGGGGGCAGTGATACGCAGGTTCGATATCGGAGAACTTCGGGGGGCGGCCGGCGCGCGCCGCGAGCATGATCAGCAGGGCCAGGTGGCCCGCCGGCAGGGCGAACACCACCAGCCCGATGAGCACCATTCCCAGGAGGTCGGTCACCGTCGGGGATCGGCCCTCCTGGCACCACGAGCAGAACGCCTGGATGCCGATGCCCCCGCCCTCAGGCTCGAATCCCCTGGCGATGGGGCCGCGGTTAAGTGCTACGACCAGCAGCACTACGATAACGGTGCCGGTCAGTATCGCGCCGTAGGCCAGCCACCGGTTGCGCTTGTGAACCTGTTTTGTCATTTCCGCTCCTGGCTATCCTGCGCTCTGGTCAACAGATCACCTGAAGTCTGGGAGTCAGGCAGGGTACGGGAGACCAGCACCTTGTCGATGCGCCGGCCATCCATATCCAAGACCTCGAACCGAA
>JAFGNI010000510.1 GCA_016927095.1 Anaerolineae bacterium
GTAGAGACGGGCCGGTGGCCCGTCTAGCGGAGACGGTGTAACGTTGGTTCCTGGTGCAGCCGGCGCAGACGCCCCACCGGGGCGTCTCTACAAAGCGTGAGGCGCCTGGCCGTTGTAGAGGCGGGCCGGTGGCCCGTCTAGCGGAGACGGTGCAATGTTGGATCGTGGTGCAGCCGGCGCAGACGCCCCACCGGGGCGTCTCTACAGAGGGTGAGGCGCTGGCCGTTGTAGAGACGGGCCGGCGGCCCGTCTTCCGGCGCGATGGAACCGCGCCATTGGGTGGGAGGTAGTATTTCATGGACTATAAGGACTATTACGGCTTACTCGGCGTCTCCAAAGGAGCCTCCGAGAAAGAGATCAAGCACGCCTACCGCAAGGCTGCCCGCAGATACCATCCGGATATGAACCCGGATGACAAATCGGCAGAAGAGAAATTCAAGGAAGTGAACGAAGCGTATGAGGTGCTCTCCGATCCGGAGAAGCGCAAGCTCTACGATCAGTTCGGCAGCGAGTGGAAGACCTGGCAGCAGCGCGGTGGGAGCTCTGAGGACTTCTGGCAGCAATGGGGCGGTCAGCCTGGCGCCGGCGCGCCGGGCGGCGCGCGCTACACCTACACCACCGGACCTGGGGGCTTCGGGGGGGGGGCCGACGTCTTCTCCGACTTCTTCCAGCAGCTATTTGGGGGCTTCGGTGGAACCCGCGGCAGCACCTATGGCGCTGACGACTTCAGCGGTCTTTTCGGCGGCATGGGGGGGCGAGGCCAGCCCCAAAACCGGCGTGGTCGCGATTACGAGCAGCCGGTTGAGATCTCGCTGGAAGAGGCTTATCATGGGACCAAGCGGCTCTTCCAGATCGGCGACCAACGTATCGAGGTCTCGATCCCGGCGGGTGCCAGGACCGGTACCCGGGTCCGTGTTGCGGGCAAGGGCGCCCAAGGCCTGGGTGGGGGCCCCTCCGGCGATCTCTACCTAGTGATCAACGTCGCGTCACATCCCGCGTTCAAGCGGGACGGCGACGATCTGGAGGTCACGGTGCGGACCGACCTCTACACCGCGGTGCTGGGCGGCGAGGTGCGCGTCCCCCTGCCCGATGGGCACTGGGTGATGCTCACGATCCCGCCTGAGACACAGAACGACACGCCTTTCCGGTTGCGGGGCAAAGGGATGCCCGTCCTGGGCCACCCCTCGCAGCGTGGTGACCTATTCGCCCGCGTCGAGGTTTCCCTCCCCCAGAACCTGACTGACGAGCAGCGCGCGCTCTTCGAGCAGCTCAAGGAAATGAGTCACAGCTGATCAATCATAGCCCAGATGAATAGCCGAAACCCGCTGGATGCCGGTGACACCGTTCACTATTTACGATTCGCCCAGCCGCACCCAACATCCAGCATCCGGCAGACGGAGGATCTTGCATGTTCAGAAAGATACTTTTCGCTCACAACGGCACGCCCGCAGCCGAGCGCGCCATGCTCTATTTGGAGCATCTCGCGCGCTTGTCGTCGGCTGAGGTGATCGTACTGCACGTCTATCAGGAGCCGGATCGCTACTTGGCGACCTCCGGCTACAAGGCCCTGCTCGCGCAGCTGGAGGAGGTCGCGCACGAGATCGTCAACGACTCGGTTGAATATCTTCAGAGCCTGGGTATCACCGCCTATGGCATGGTGCAGGCGGGGTCGTCGCCGGCACCCGTCATCCTGCAGATGGCGCAAGATGAGGAGGTCTCATTGATCGTCCTCGGCACGCGGGGCCCCTCGAAGGTTGCCGATATCCTCCTCGGCGACGTCAGCACTGAGATCCTGAGACAGGCCAGCTGCCCAGTTTTCCTGGTGCCCTAGGGTAACCGCGAAGGAAAGGAGTGATTGAATGCAGACAAAGACGCGCACACGCACCATCGTCATCATTGCCCTTCTGGTGATCCTCTCCTTGAGCTGTCTCTCCGTACCTACGGTGACACGGCAGGTGGAGATCACCGTCGCCCCGCCGACGGTCGTGCCGACGCCCGTGCCGCCGGTGGTGGTCGCGCCCCCCGCTGGCGCGCTGGCCGACCTGCAGTCGCAGGTTGAGGCGGTCTACGCCGTGACCGGTGACGCGGTGGTCAACATCGCGGTCACCACCATCGGCTACGATTTCTTCTTCAACCCCGTGCCCCAAGAAGGCTCCGGGTCGGGCTTCGTCTACGATACCGAAGGCCACATCATCACCAACTACCATGTGGTGCAGGGCGCCGAAACCATCAACGTCACCTTCAAGGACGGCACCACGCTGGTCGCCGAGGTCGTGGGTGAGGATCCCACCTATGATCTGGCGGTCGTCAAGATCGATCCCGCTGCCTATCCTGTGCGACCGCTGGAGATCGGTGATTCGGAATCGCTCACCATCGGCCAGTTTGTGGTCGCCATTGGGGCGCCCTTCGGGCTGGAGCAGTCGCTGACTTTCGGCGTCATCAGCAGCCTGGGCCGCATCATTGAGAGTCCGGACAGTCGTTTCATCGGCGAGGCGATTCAGACGGACGCTGCCATCAATCCCGGCAACTCCGGTGGGCCGCTTCTTGACCTTGAGGGGCGCGTGATCGGCGTGAATGCCCAGATCATCAGCCCGAGCCAGGCCAACGCCGGCATCGGCTTCGCCATCCCGGCGCAGCTGGTCAAGCGCGTCGTACCCGAGCTCATCGAGTCCGGCGCCTATCGCCATCCCTGGATGGGCGTAGGGCCTGTGGGTCTGACACCGCAGCTCGTGGAGATCCTCAATCAGGCCGGCTATGCGGCGCCGGAGGACAGCGCCGGCGTCCTGGTGATCACAGTCGAGCAGGGCTCTGCCGCCGATCGCGCCGGCATCCGCGGGGCGCAGCGCGAGGTCCGCACCCGCTTTGGCGACGTTCCCGTCGGTGGTGATATCATTCTTACTCTCGACGGCGAGCCCATCTCGGACGCCCGCGACCTTATCGCCTATCTCGAGACCTTCACCCAACCCGGTGAAACCATCACCGTTGAGGTCTTCCGCGACGGCGAGATTCTGGAGCTCTCCGTCACCCTCGGCGCCCGCCCGACCGACTAATGGGTCGTCTCGTGGGGCCTACGGCGGCCTCCCATGCATACCGGAGGCCGCGCTCGTCAGATGAGCCTGTTGATGTCTGACTCTGGTTGGGCCTCCAGGGCAGTTGCAGATAGCACAACGATGCCGGGCCGGGACGGTGAGTTGCACCTGCGGTTGGTGCGACTCACCTGACTTGTGTGCTATTCAGGCCGCCCTGCACCACAGCCCGAACAGTCCGTGACGCAAGATGGCCAAATGCCATCGCCCTATCGGGCTCCCTCGTCGCTTTGGCGCGCCGTGACCACGTCAAGTATAATGGTCGCGACCTGCCTGCAGTTTCCAGCTACTCACAGGAGGCGCCGATGACTGAGAGCCCAACCGATGTGGTCCGATACGACTTGCGCCGCTGGCGCAACGTGATGTGCCCTGAGAGCGAGCCCGACGCGGAGATCCGTGCCATCGACGCCGTCGAGGTCGAGATCGGCGGCCTACCGCCCCTTGGGGAGCGCATTCGTGCCCTGATCTCGCGCGTTGATCCCCTGAGCCACTACAAGGCCTTTGAGAACCTCGACTTCCTCCTTGACGCCATCGGCAACCTCGACTATCCGGGCAGCCCCGCGGTCGATGTGCTTTGGCGCCACGGCGAGTTCGATGATGACCGCCGCACGCAGGCCAAGGCCTACGTGACGGCGCTCGACGCCTGGCTGGCAGCGGAGGAGCTACCGGCTGCTCAGACTGCTCATCCCGAGGACGCCGAACTCATGGCCAAGACCTACAAGGCCCTTGGCGAGATGAATGACCAGAAGAGGTGGCTGGCGATGTGCCTACGCAAGACCCTCAAAGAGCAGGCTTACACGCCGTGGGATTTCATCGGCGAATACGACGACGCGGCCTTCGTGCGCGCGGTCTACCTGTCCGTCCTCCATCGACCACCTTCGCCTGACGATCTGGCCTTCCGCGTCGAGGAACTCAGCCAGGGCAAGACCCGTGAGGCCTTCTTCTTGGAGATTATGGCCACCGACGAGCACCGCCGCGATCATCTTCATGGCGTTGCTGCCCACCTCAAGCAGCAGGCGCCGGCGGGGGAGTAGACTCTCGAGCTCGGGTCCCTGGGGAAGGGCACCGGTATCATTGGATTCGCCGGGAGAGAACCCCACCGGCGACGTGGAGGCTGCTTCCCCGGGGCTCGCTGTGGGGCAGCCTTTCTAAGCCTGCAGGCCTCTCACCCCATAGCTGGTGACGCTTGCGGCCCGGCGGTCCCTTCCCACAGCGGATGCGCCGCCATCCAGTTGTGGAGCGTCGTCAGCGCACGCTCGGCGTGCGCCTCACCCCGCGCCCGCTTGCCCCGGATACGCTCCGCGTGCGGCGGCACGAGCCCGAAGTTGGCCTTCATCGGCTGGAATCCCTCGGGCGCGGCGTGGGTGATATAGTGCATCAAGGCCCCCGCCATTGTCTCCGGCGGCAACGTGACCGGTGCCAACCCCCGGCTCACCCGCGCAGCGTTGACCCCTGCTAACCACCCACCCGCGACATTGCCCGCGTAGCCCTCTAGCCCCGCGATCTGACCCGCGAAGAAGAGGTCATCGCGGTCCCGCGTTTGCAGCGTCGGTCGCAGCAGCGTCGGCGCATTGATGTAGGTGTTGCGATGCATCGAACCATAGCGCACGAACTCGGCCTCCGCCAGGCCCGGGATCATACGCAAGACCCGATCCTGCGCTCCGTACCGCAGATTCGTCTGGAAGCCCACGAGATTGTAGAGTGTGCCCGCTGCATTGTCCTGCCGCAACTGCACCACAGCATAGGGCCGCTGCCCTGTCCGCGGATCCCGAAGCCCCACCGGACGCAGCGGCCCGTAGGCCAGGGCCTTCACCCCACGCTCTGCCAGCACTTCAACCGGCAGGCACCCCTCAAAGAACTGCGCATCGTCCCGTTCGAAGTCGCGCAGGGGGATCCGCGGCGCCTCGATCAGTGCCTCATAGAAAGCCTCATACTCGGCTTGGGTCATCGGGCAGTTGATGTAATCACCCACTGCTGACTCGCCCCGATCGTATCGTGATGCGCGGAAGGCAATCGACATATCGATGCTCTCCGCCTCCACAATCGGCGCGATGGCGTCATAGAAATAGAGGTTGGCTTCGCCCGTCAGCTGCTGGATGGCCTGGGTCAGGGCGGGCGAGGTCAGGGGGCCGCTGGCGACGATCACGATGCCCGTTGGCGGGATCGTGGTCACCTCTTGGCGTATGGATTCAATGCGGGGTTGCGCAGCCAGCCGCGCCGTGACCGCGGCAGAGAAACTCTCCCGATCGACAGCCAGCGCGCTCCCCGCGGGCACGCAATGCGCGTCCGCTACCTCGATCACCAGGGAGCTCAGGCGTCGCAACTCCTCCTTGAGCAGACCCGGCGCCCGGTTGGTCAGATTCGAGCCCAGGGAGTTGGAGCAGACCAGTTCTGCGAGATAGCCGCCTGTGTGCGCCGGCGTCGGCGTCCCAGGTCGCATCTCATACAGCGTCACTTCGGCGCCCAGCCGCGCTGCCTGCCACGCCGCCTCACTCCCTGCCAATCCCCCACCAATGATCGTGACTTGTCGCTGCACTGCGCCTTCTCCTATGATGCGCCTCGGATTCGCGCAGAGCGCCCAAGGGCTTTCTGCAGCCCTTGGGCGCTCAGAATCGCGATGCCCAGCCCCAACGCCTACGCTGAATCGTGAATCGTCCATCGTGACGGGGTGACCGCGCGCCCCGCCATGCTTCCTCGGCTTCTACCTACGTGTCCTCCTCGCGCTGCTGCTTCACATCCGGCGGCACGCTGAAGATCTCGCCCGACCGTGGCGTAGCCGTCAGGAGATCGTTCGCCTCCTGCGCCCACTCCTGCGGGACCTGGATCTCGACGCGCCCGAGACCATTCACGGTAATGCCGATCGCCTGACCAGCGGCCTCGTACTTGAGGATCACCGGGATGCCCGCGCTCTCCAGCAGCCCACGGATGACATTGGCGCGCAGGTGGCCTTGCGCGACGTAGACCGTGACCAGGTCGGTGACGCTCTTCTCAGTGGCCATGTGTGCACCTCCTATCCCTGACGGCATACCTATCCCTAGTGTCCTCCAAAAGCCGCTGTTTGTCAATGTTGCGCCACCCCCGGTGCAGTTTTTCGTTTGTCATTCGCTTCACCTGCTGGTATAATGCGCATTGGCAACAGCTGCAGCCTGGATTAGGACACCGACGCCGGGGGATCCCGTCGCAGCAGAATGTGAGGGCTATGAGCGCCAGTAGCAACGTGAGCAATCGTCAGTATTGGGATGGATTTGCTGTACAAGAGTCAGACCTCGAATACCTCATCAATTACCTCGTGGAGAAGGAGGAGCCACATACGCTGGGCGACCTCGCGTATGAGCTCACCCGCCACCGTCAGGAGACCATCACGAAGCTCGCCCAGGAGAGCCTGTCGCAGGGCCGTATCTATCGCCCCGGCGAAAGCTACGAAGTCGGCGAGATGTTGGTCTTCCCGCATCTGAGCAACCTCCTGGGGGAGGTGACCAGCGTCCGCGCCGGTCACAACCCCGAGCACGAGCCGTTCTCTGTGGTGCAGGTGATGACGGATGAGGGGGATGCGCGGGAGTTCGTCGCGGAGCTGAACCAGCCACATCCGCTGAACGACGCCTCTTACCTACCCGGCGAGGAAGTGACCGTCGAGGAGATTTACGCTGCCTACGGCAGCGACATCCGGGAGGCCCTTCTCCAAGCGCTGCAGCTGAGCCCGCAATTCGTCAACGTCGGGCCGCGCTGGTTCGTGCGCGCCTTGCTCGTGGACGTCTCCCCAGGCCAGGTCAACATCGCCGAGGCGCTCCTCGATATGGCTGGCGGTGGGCCCGCGCCCACGGAAGAGCTCCTGACCGAGATCGACCTGCCAGACGAGATCTCAGAGCCGCTGCAGCGCTTCTCCTTGGAGCATGCCCTTTTGCGCGACAGCCGCTTCGACGAGGTCGGCCCCTCGGGATACGCGCTGTGGTACCTGCGCGACATGGAACCGGAGCCCGTCCTGGAGACGCCGCAGCTGCTGCGTTACACGCCGATTCCCTACAATCGCCAGATACTTGATGACGTGATGCTCTCTCTCGAGGAGCAGGCCGCCGATGAGTGGTCGGAGCTTCCGGTGCCTGAGCCCTCTGAAGAACCGGTGACAATTGTCTTGAGTTACCCCCACTGGCGCAGCGGCACGCTGCCGCTGGCTTCCCACGTGGCGCACTTCTTCCCCACCGCGCGCTTTACCGATCGCATCCGTTTCACCTTTGTGGATGCCGAGACCCGCGATGAGTTTCCTGGCTGGGTTGTGCGCAGCGGGCGCTACGTCTACGGTCTAGAGGATTGGTACAAGGCCAAGCGCGCCATCGTCGGCAGCTTCGTCGATCTGACGCGTGGTGAGGAGGAGGGTCAGATCCGCGTTGGCGTGCGCCCAATCCGATCCCAGCGTCGCGAGTGGTTGCGCACCGTTACGGCGGATGGCGACAACCTGGTTTTTGAGGTGACCCGCGTGCCAGTCACCTGCGAGTTCGACGAATTGGCCGCTGTCGCCGTCACCAACCCCGCGGCCATCGATGCCCAGCGAGAGCGCTTCGCCCGAGCCTCGATGGAGTCGCTGCTGGACCGCGCCTTCGGTGGCCTCGCCGGCTTGAGCCTGCAGCGCGCCGTCCATGCGATGACACTCTACAGCGTGCTCAACCTCATCCGCCGCGTGCCACCGGGTCCGATGCTGGCCGCGCTGGCTGTCTCGAACCGTTACATGTCACTCGGCGACAACTACTGGGCCTTTCGAGGGGAGGCATAATGGTCACACTACCACCCGATCCCGCGCTGGCCCGTTTCATCAAGCCGACGCTCGACACGCTCTTTCACATCGATTACGATTGGTGGGAGCGCAAGCATCTTGACCTCAACGTCAAGCTCAAGTCCCATCTCTGTCCCGAACACCGCGACGCCTTCGCCGGCCAACCGGTGAGCGACAAGATCGACTGGGTGGACTGGGACACGGGTGAGGTCCATCAGGTGGATGGTCTGCAGTACATCATCACCACTCACTGCAGCAAGCAGTCCGGCTACGTTCTCCAGGCCCCGACCCTGCTTGAGGCCATCTTTCGTGCCTTTCTGAGCCAGGCAAACCAACCGATGTCGCCGCGCCAGCTGGCCCCTCTGGTCGGCCACCAACCACGCGACGTCCTCCGCGTCCTCGCCGGACGCACCGTCCGCCTCGGTCTGCGCCCGGTTCTGCCTAAATAGTGGTATACTAACTCTGGCGGATCCGGGCGCGCAGCCGCCGTCTCTCTCCCGCGTAGCGACGTGGCGGTGGCACGCCTGGCCCGGCGGCGTACCCAGGGTCTTCGTAGAGATGCCCCGGTGGGGCGTCTGCCTAGTGGGGCGCCATCTTGACGCATATGGCTGCCGGACACGCACATGCCCCAGTAGCTCAATTGGACAGAGCAAGTGCCTTCTAAGCACAAGGTTAGAGGTTCAAGTCCTCTCTGGGGTACCTACCCATAAGCGGCGCAACGGCGCCGCTTTCTCTTCTGCAAGGCGGCTTCTGGAAGGTGTCGAGGTCAGTACGATGAGCCAGTTGGCGCGATGGGTCGCTGAGTCGGAGCGGGTCATCAACTTCTAGCCGCTGGCTGCCGTTGTCCTACGTCTGACGCCGCCGCACCGCCGCAGCGACCACCTCGATCGCGCGATCGACCTCATCGGGGTCCGTGAACCGGCCCACTGAAAAGCGTACCGTCCCTTTGGCCCATTCCACCGGCACATTCATCGCCCGCAGCACGGCGGAGACCGTCACCTCATCGGCGTGGCACGCTGCGCCGGCAGAGGCTGCGACCTCCGCCCCGATCTCCGCCAGCAGCACGTTGGCCTTGACCTCGCGGAAACTCAGGCTGGCTGTGTTCGGTAGCCGCGCCTCCGGATGGCCGTTGACCCTGACCTGCGCCTCACCCAACGCCCGCAGCAGCCCTGCCGTTAAGCGGTCCCGCATCGATCGTAAGTGGCCCCCCGCGGACTTGGGGTTCCGTCCCGCGATCTCACACGCCTGTCCCAACCCGACGATCTCCAGCACATTCTCCGTCCCCGGACGCCGCCCCGCCTCCTGTCCGGCGCCGTGCAGCAGCTTTGCCAGGCCTACGCCCTCCCTGACGTAGAGCGCGCCGACGCCCTTCGGAGCGTAGAGTTTGTGGCCCGCCACCGAGAGCAGATCCACCCCCAGGTCGTCGATCCTCGTCGGAATCTTGCCGACGGCCTGCGCTGCGTCCGTGTGGAAGAGGGCGCCGTGCCGGTGCGCGATGGTCGCCAGCTCGGCGATCGGTTGGATCGTGCCTACCTCGTTATTAGCCTGCATGATCGTCACCAGCAGGACGTCCGGCCCGATAGCGCGCGCCAGATCGCCGGGGCTCAGGCGCCCATACCCGTCCACGCCGAGCGTCGTGATCTCGAACCCCTGGCCCGCCAACCAGTCACAGACCTCGACCACCGCGGGATGCTCCACGGCCGATGTGATGATCCGTCCCTGTCGCCCGGGGCTGGCCAACGCCGCCCCCATAATCGCCATATTGTTGCTCTCCGTGCCGCCGCTCGTGAAGACGACCTCCCTCGGCTCGCACCCCAACAGCGCCGCCACCTGTGCCCGGGCATGGTCGACCGCTGCGCGCGCCTGTACTCCATACGGATGCGTGCTCGACGGATTCCCGAAGTGCTCGCACAGATAGGGCGCCATCGCCGCCGCGACCTCCGGATCGATCGGCGTCGTCGCGTTGTAGTCCAGGTAGATCGGCATCTTCATCGCATACCCTCTCTTTCATTCGTCAGTTGACCATAGAGTAGGTGCTGGGCCATCGTCTGTCAATAGGAAGGCGCTGTCGCTCCGCAAGTCGGCCTTTCAAGGCGGCGTCTGTCCGCGTTCCATCGCCGGTGGGAGGAGCTTCGCCCGCCCCTACTTGTGGGCGATGCGATGCTCACGCGAGTAGCATAGCGGCCCTGTGCGTTTGTAAGAGACGACCCCACGAGTACACTTCAGGCTGATCGCTTGGCCAGCATATCGAGCTGTCGACAAGAATGGGGAGACGCCGCAATGAACGCTATCGTGATCTACTGGTCGAGAACGGGTAACACTAAGCAGGCGGCCCACGCTATCCGCGACGGGCTGTCTGCGGGCGGCGCGGACGTCAGCCTGACAACGGTGGACGAGGCCGGGGACCTCGACTACTTCGATTACGCTCTCGTCTGCCTCGGTTTCCCCTCCTACGGCTGGTCGCCGCCGGATCCTGTACTCAAGTGGCTGAAGGGCAAGCACCGAATGTACGGGCAGCAGGGGCGCGTGCAGGTGGGCGCATCCGAGGTAGCGGGCACGCAGGCCCTCGTCTTCGTGACCTACTCCGGCCCGCACACCGGCATCAACGAGGCGATCCCCGCAGGCAAGACGGCGGGCCAGTTCTTTGAGCATCTGGGCATCCGGGTGCTGGACGAATGGTACATCGTTGGTGAGTTCCACGGCAATGAAGAGGCGAGCATAAAGGGTCGTCTGGGCGACATCCGCGGGCGTCCCACCGAAGACGACCTGCGGGGGATCAGAGAACGGGCCACGACCCTGGTACGGCGCCTATAGCTCAGTCTTTCATGACCAAGCTGTCGGCCTGTCGAGCTGCCGCCGGAGGCAACGCCACTGCGCGTCCCATCGCCGATGGGCAGCTTCATCGTCGGTGTATCTACGCCATTGCGGTCGCCCTTTCGCCAGTCGGGCATGGCTGCCCGACCTCCTATGATGGTACTTTTGTCAAGACCCACTTGATAGACGTCCAGATACGCCCCGCCCGAGCGGCA
>JAFGNI010000511.1 GCA_016927095.1 Anaerolineae bacterium
ACCAGGACCAAGCTCAGGATGGCGTTGATGCGTCCGAGCTTCGATCGATTCGTTTGGGTGTGATCGTGAGTTGTCATCGATGCTCCCGTTGTATGTTTCGTCGTTTCCTGTTACTAGACGCGCCTGGCCCGCGACAGGTTCCAGATTTCCGGTAGAATCCTGGATAGCGAATAGGTCGATGCTTTATCGTCTATATATATGATAAATATAACGGAAAATATGTCAAATTACTGGTGCTCGACTGGCTGATGTTCTGCTTCATCACGCCCAAGTTTGTGGTTATCCCAAGAACGGAGGGAATGGCGGCGTACAAGGACTATGGCTATCATTTCCGAGCGTCGTTGACCGGCACGGTGCTATCCATCGTCGCGGGGCTGGTGATAGCGGCGATTGTGTCGTTGCTTGGGTAACTAAGGTTGTCAGGTGCCCCCTGCCAAGCCTACGCATCCAGCTCGGACACGCGCTCGCTTAGATGGATGTTGCGCTGCGCGTAGCCTGCCATCAGGTCATCGAAGCACCCCGGCGTGCGGCCCAGATATTCCGGCGGGCAGATGCCCTTCTGTGTGAAGCGACCGCGGAGGACCTGGCGGGCCACGATGGTACAGGTGTAGCCGGTGGTGCGGGCCATCGACGATGTGCCGGTCTTGGTATCGTACCTGTCCAGCAGATCGTAGGTGTAGCGGTAGCGCCTGCTACCTTTGCGCCCTTCTACGATCACCTGGAAGACCGTCTGGTCCGTCTCTCCCGGCGCCATCCGCCACGCCTTGAAGAGCAGGCTTGAGGTGAGATCGATGGGACGCACCCACTGGTCGCTCACCTCCAGCGGCTCCGTGTCGAAGAAGCCGCTCTCGCGAAACACCCGCATCAGTTGCGCGTGACCGGGATACCGCAGGGTCTTCTCCTTCATGAATGGAGCATCGAGCGTCTGGGCCAGCGTGCGCAGGCCGTCGGTGTTGAAGGCTTCAAGGGTGCCCACGCCCGGGAAGTCGATCAGCTCGATATCAGAGAGCGCCGGTTGCATGACGACCTCGCCGTGCGCCACGTAGCGGGCGGGACGCGTGTATTCCTCCAGCACGTCGACGGGTGAGAAGACGGCCTTGTACTCGTAGGGCCACTGTCGCACCTGCGGCAGTCCGCCCACATAGCACACGTAGCGCTCTGTCCGGTCCAGACGGGCGTCGACGTAGCCGGCGATGACGTTGCACAGACCGGGCGCTACACCGCAGTCCACCACCGCGGTGACACCCATCTCGCGGGCCAGGTTGTCGAGCAGGAAGGCATTCTCGGGGAAAAAGGAGATGTCGACGACGTTCTTGCCCGCGCGGATGACCTTCTCCAGGGTCTCAAAGCCCATGAACCCGGGCACCGCACAGATGACCAGATCGCAGTCGGAGACGTACGGCCCCAGGTCGCTGACCTCGCGCAGGTCCGCCCGGATACCTCTGCAGGGGACGTGGCCTGCCAGCCGGTCCAGGGCCTGTTGGTCCCGATCGATGACCGTCACGTGTGCTTCTTGCGCCAGGTCCCGGACCATGGCGCTGCCCACCATGCCTGCTCCCAAGACGACGATCTTCATGGTTGTCTCCTCGTCCCTTTGCCGTTTTCAGCCTTCGCGCGCTGGCGGTCACCGTCATCCGCCGGCTTGCTTAGGTTACGCGTCTTCAATCCGAATGCAAAGCGCATCATCCAGGGCGTATGCGTCTCATGTCATACAGCTACTGCTGCAGCTACAATTGCAGAGTGTCGAAAGAGGATGGGCGGTGCGCCCCACCTGTGCAACTGTGTTCATGTAGCGGTCGCTCCGTTATGTGTGTAGACGCGGTTCGGTGTACAATCTGGGGCGTTGATTGTCTGGGAAGTGACCAAGCGAGGATAGCGTGCCAAAGATTGGACTGATTGTGAATCCCATCGCCGGGATGGGCGGGAGCGTGGGGTTGAAGGGGACCGATGGTGAGATGGCGGCCCGGGCCAAGGCCTTGGGCGCCGAACCCGTCACGCCGGACAGGACCCGGGCGTTTCTCTCTCACATGGCGCACCTGGACGGGATCGGCTGGCTTGCTGCGCCACAGCGGATGGGGGCCGCCTATCTCGATGGTGCCGGATGTCAGGTAACCGTGGTCGGTAGGATCGCGGGAGAGGGGGAGGATGGGCCTTCGGCCCTGGCAGATCCGGGCACGACGGCAGCAGATACCCGGCGGATCGCCCTCGAGATGGTCTCGATCGGCGCCGACTTGCTCGTCTTCGTCGGCGGGGACGGCACGGCGCGGGATATCCTCGACGCCGTGGGCACGCAGGTGCCTGTGGTGGGCGTGCCCGCGGGCGTGAAGGTCTACAGCGGTGCCTTCGCCCTCAGCCCGCGCGCCGCCGCCGAGATGGTCGATGCCTTCATAGCCGGGGCCGATGTCACCGAGGCCGAGGTACTGGACATCGACGAGGCTGCCTTCCGCGATGACCGTCTACAGGCCGATCATTACGGCTATCTTCTGGTGCCGAACGTGCAGGCGCTGCGCCAGCCGGGCAAAGAGGGCTCGAGTATGACCCTCGATGCGCAGGAGAACAAGCGGGAGATCGCGACGTCGTTCGTGGAGCGGATGGGCGACGACATCCTCTATCTCCTCGGTCCTGGGACCACTGTGGAAGCGCTGGCTCGCGAGCTGGACTTGCCCAAGACGCTCTTGGGCATTGACGCTGTCTATAATGACGCCATCGTGGGTGAGGATCTGAACGAGAAGGCGATCCTGGATCTGCTGACCCGCTATCCGCGGTGCAAGATTGTGGTCACCCCCCTGGGGGGCAACGGCTTCATCTTCGGTCGCGGCAACAAGCCCTTCACCCCTCGGGTCCTGCGTCAGGTGGGTCGCGACAACATCATCGTCGTGGCGACCGAGCACAAGCTCCAGCAGATCGGTGTGCTTCGCGTCGACACGGGTGACGAGGACGTCGACGCGATGCTCGCAGGCTACATCGAGGTCCAGATAGGCTACGACCTCGCGCGCGTTGTCAGAGTGAACAAGACGTGATTAACCACCAATCCTCGCGAATCTTCACCAATCTTGTGTTTTATTCGTGAGGATTCGCGGGGATTCGTGGTTGCAGTTATTTTGGTGCTTTACACACAAGGAGGTTTTTTTGTGAGTCACACTGGTTCTGAACGTCCCAACATCCTCTACATTCATACGCACGATATTGGCCGGTACGTACAGCCTTATGGCTTTGCGATGCCGACGCCGAACCTGCAGGCCTTTGCCGAAGAGGGCGTGCTCTTCCGGAACGCCTTCTGTGCGAACCCGACCTGCTCCGCGAGCCGGTCCACGCTGCTGACGGGGATGTATCCCCACAACAACGGCATGACCGGCCTGGCCCATCGCGGCTGGTCGCTCAATGACTACAGCCAGCATATCGTGCACACGCTGCGCGATGCCGGCTACATCACGGTCCTCACCGGCGTGCAGCACGTGACCTCCCACGAGAAGGGCGAGCCTTGGAAGACCATCGGTTACGACCGGTGGCTGGGCGACGACAACCCCCACGAGCGGGCCGTCGCTTACCTCGAATCGGCGCCTGAGGGCCCCTTCTTCCTCTCCGTGGGTTTCGGCGATACCCACCGGGAGTTCGGGCCGGTCACCGATGCCGGCGATCCCCGCTACTGCCGCCCGCCGTTGCCGGTGCCTGACACGCCTGAGACGCGCGAGGACATGGCGCGGTTGATGACCAGTGCCCGGGAGATGGATGCCAAGATGGGCGCGGTCTTTGACGCGCTCAAGCGCACAGAGCTCGACAAGAGCACGCTAGTCATCTGCACCACCGACCACGGCATCGCCTTCCCTGGGATGAAGTGCAATCTCACCGACCACGGCACCGGCATCATGCTGATGCTACGCGGCCCCGGTGGCTTCACAGGAGGGCGCGTGATCGATGCTTTGGTGGGCCATATCGATCTCTTCCCCACGCTCTGTGATCTGCTCGATATCGCGCCGCCTGACTGGCTTCAGGGCACGTCGCTGATGCCGCTGATCCGAGGCGAGGCCACGGAGGTGAACGAGGCGATCTTCACCGAGGTCAACTACCACGCTTCCTATGAGCCGATGCGGGCGATCCGCACCAAGCGCTGGAAGTACATCCGCCGCTTCGAGAACCGGGGGCACCCGATCCTGCCCAACTGCGACGACGGGCTGAGCAAGGATGTCTGGCTGGCGCACGGCTGGGCCGACATGGCACCGCCCGACGAGATGCTCTTCGACCTGGTCTTCGACCCCAACGAAGCGCACAACCTGGTGGGCGACCCGCGGGCCGTTGATGTTCTGGAAGACCTTCGCGCGCGCCTGGATGCCTGGATGCACGCGACCGGCGACCCGCTGCTCAAGGGGCCCGTGCCCGCTCCAGAAGGCGCGGTGGTCAACGACCCCGATGGGCTGTCGCCACGCGCCAGGCCCGTGCCTGTTGGCTAGGCG
>JAFGNI010000512.1 GCA_016927095.1 Anaerolineae bacterium
GACGTCGAGGCCGTACGCGACATGGAAGCGGGGTTCAGCCGGCGCTCACGGTTGGTCAGCGGCGAGATGACCTCGCTCTACCGCAAGCAGCGGTCGGCGTTCGACAAAGAAGGGGTGATGGACGATCGCGCGTTCTCCGAGGTCCTGCGCGACGCCGTCGAGGACTATGCCCGGCAAGGCGACGCCGTGATCGTGGGCCGTGGCGGTCAGATGATCCTGCGCGATTGGCCCAACGTGCTTCACGTCCGTCTCTACGCCGCAGAAGAGATACGGGCTCAGCGCCTGATGGCCCGCGAGGGCATCCCCGAGGCAGTTGCTCTCCGCCGCGTGCAGCAGTCCGATGAGCAGAAGCGGCAGTTCATCCGCCAGATGTTCAACAATGCGGACTGGCGGAGCCTGAAGTACTACACCTTGGCCATCGACACAGGGCGGATACCCATCGAGGCAGCGGCCAAGATCATCATCCTGGCGGCGCGGGCGCTGGGGTAAGGGGCAGGAAGAAAGTAGCAAGGAGAGAGAAGTAAGGGGCCGGGATAACCGGCCCCTTTTGTTGCTCCGTGATGTGTACCGCCTGTAGGCTTCTGCGGTGCAAGGGGACGTTGAGAGCTATCCTTTGCCTTGTGACCTAGTCAAGGGCCTGCAGGCGGGCCCAGGCGTCGGGGTGGTTAGGTGACAGCTCTAGCACGTCTTCGAAAGCCGCACGCGCCTCATCCTCTTGGCCAAGACCCAGCCGGGCCAAGCCGATTAGATAGGTCAGGTGGATTCGACGGCGGGTCTCCATATCTGCTTCCGAGAAGACGAACTCCGGCACGGAGGTGGCAAACCCCTGCTTGGCCTGCTCCTCAAGCCGCACCGTAGCTCTCTCCAGCATCTGCTGCAGCACGGTCTCCGCCTCATCGTCACGATCCAGAGCGCGGAGGGCCTGCGCCTTGTAGTAAGCTGTCTCAGAGGCTTCGCCCCCGCGCGCGTTTAGCACCCTCTCAAACGCCGCAGCGGCCCCCTCGCTGTCCCCCAGGGCCTGCTTCGCCAGGCCGGTGTAGTAGTCCACGTCCGCCTCAGGCCACAGCAGGTGCTTGCGCTCCCCCAGGTTCTCGGGATAGGTCGCCTGCGCTGTCTCGAAGTGGGAGAGCGCCAACTCGGCATCGCCGGCCTCTAGGGCGTTCCGGCCCAATTGCAGGTGCGCCTCGACATACTGGCGCGAGATGCGGCCCGTCCCGCCCTCCCAGGGATGGAAGCGGCGCGAGAGCATGTAGTCCAGCGCCTTCTGCGGCTGTCCCGTCTGGTTGAAGAGCGTAGCCAGCTCCGTGGAAAGGTCGTCGCGGTCGCGGACCAGGTCCAGATTGTCCTCCAGCAGCGCCAGGCGCTCCTCGGGTGAGGTGCCGGTACGCCGGCGCAATTGGTCCAGCTCGGACAGGACACGTCCATCGTCGGGCGCGGCCTCCCGGGCTTTCTGGTAGTAGGCCATAGCCTGCCAGGGTTCACCCAGCACATTGTAGGCCGCGATGCCCAGGTTGCGCCACGGGATAGAGAAGGCGGGATCGCGCTCTGTGGCGCGCCGCCAGTTGGCAATGGCCTCATCATAGCGTCGCTTATCGTAGTAGAGGTTGCCCAGATAGTAGGCGATTTTGGCATCGTCGGGCAGGACCGACTGGGCATACTCAAGGGCCGCCATTTCCTCTAGCCTGACGGGGAAGCAGTAGTCCGTGGGCATCTCCGCGGCGCGGGCGAGCGCGACCTGGACGGCGTCCTCCCCCTCCAAGTGGTGGGCGAAGTAGGCCAGGGCGTAGAGCACCGTGGGGAAGACGTAGGCGGCATCCGGAGCCGCCAGACGGCTTAAGACGTCGCCCGCCTCAACCCAGAGCCCGGCGTTGGCATAGTCGAAGGCCATATCCAGGTAGGACTGGAAGATGGAGAGCACGTCCGGCACGTCCATCAAGTCGGTCAGCTCGGCCAACTGACTCTCAGCCGCGAGCGGCTTCTCCTGTGCCCGGCTGATCAACACCGCCTCATTCCGCGACATCATATCCAAAGGATCTAGCTCGACGGTCCCGCAAGTCATCGCGGCTGCATCGTCGAGACGGCCCAGGTGGCGCAGCACCGCAGTCTTCAGGTTGCGGGCCTTCATATTCATCGTGTTGGCCCGCAGCGCACGCTCGAGATGGTCCAGGGCGCGCGCCATGTCACCACGATGGATGTCGATCTCCGCCAAAGCGTAGTAACCCGGCGCCTGCCAGGCGTGGCTCCAGATCGCCTTATAGAAGGCCGCGTAGGCCTCGTCAAGCTTGCCCTGATACTTGAGGACCATACCCAGATTGTAGAAGGGCTCCCCGTCGCGTGGGTTGGGATTGCGCCGGGTCAGTTTGTCGATCGCAGCCTCAAAGTGCGCTGCGGCTTCAGCAAACTGCCCACGGCGGAATCGCACCAGGCCCATCGCGTTGTTGCAGCGCACGTCGGTGGGATCCTTCTCCAGCGCAGCCTCCCAGTAGGGCTCCGGCTCGATCGTCGGATGGCGGTACTGCTCCAGGTGCAAGCCTGTCAGGTAAAGTTCCTCCACCGACTCGAACGTCTCCGGCGGAGGCGGCGGTGTCTTGGCCTCGGGCAACTCAGGGATCTCAACCTCCCGCGGCGCGTAACGGATGACCTCGTGCCCGTCGGCGTCACAGAGCCGCAGGAGAAGGTCGGTCTCGCAGACGCCTTCGGGGCATGCCACCTCGGTCACGAAGGGGGCACCGGGGACGAGCACAACGGTGTGCCCCATCAGGGTGTTCTCGCCCGCCGTGAGGGTTAGGGAGGCGCCGGCAAGGCGCTCGGTCACCGCAACACCCATCTTGATCGTGCCATCCTCGACCTCGAGGTTGACGGCGGCACGGTGGTTAGCGTTTTTTGCCGGTCCGATCTTCTGCACCGGGTACCAGAACTGGCTGAAGGTCTTGGTCTCGTAGGGCTGCAGCCACGAGAAGTCCGGCTGGTTGTCGGTGTAGACGCCCGCCATCAGCTCGATGTAGGGACCATCC
>JAFGNI010000513.1 GCA_016927095.1 Anaerolineae bacterium
CATCACGATCTCGGTGGTGGTCTCCAACCTGTTGGCTGACTTCGTCTATGGATGGCTCGATCCCCGCGTGCGGGTGGCTGGAGGTGAGAAGTGACAACAGCGACCATCAACAAGAAATCGACGCCCCTAGACTGGCTGGCAGATGTCGGTCGAGGCATCGGCAGATTCCTGCAACTGATGAGCCGCAACAAGACGGGCTTCCTTGGGTTCCTCATCTTCATCGGCTTCCTGCTGCTGGCCTACGTGGGTCCATTGCTGGTCCCTGAGGCGACAAGTGCGGATGTGACGGCAATCTACGCGCCGCCATCGCGGGAACACATCTTCGGCACCGACAGCCAGGGCAAGGACATCTTCGCGCAGATCGTTCACGGCGGGCGTGCTATCATCGAGATGGCCCTATTGACCGGTGTCATCTCCACCTTTGTCGGCATCACCCTGGGCGCTCTGAGCGCCGTCATCGGGGGTGGTTTCGACGCCTTTCTCACCACAGCCGCCGACATCTGGTTGACGATTCCGCGCTTCCCTCTCTTGGCGGTACTGGCAAGCCTGATCAAGCTCGACAATCTGCTCGTCCTGGCCCTCCTGCTTGCATTCTTGTCCTGGGCGGGGCTCTACCGTTCCATCCGGGCCCAGGTCTTTTCCATCAAAGAGCGAGACTATGTGGAAGCAGCGGTGGCCCTGGACCTCGGACTTCCCCACATCATCTTCCAAGAGATTCTGCCCAATATGATGGGCTACATTGCCATCAGCTTCACGTTGGGCATGACAGCCGCCATCTATGCCCAGGTCGGCTTGGTCTTCCTGGGCCTGGTGCCGCTGACCCGCAACTGGGGCGTGATGATCAACCTAGCCTGGACGCAGGGCGCCATCTTCTTCAAGAACAGCGTCTACTTCATCATGGCGCCAGTGATCGCTATCGCTCTCTTCCAGCTCTCCATTGTCTGGATGAGCCGTTCGCTAGAAGAGATCTTCAATCCACGGTTGCGCACGGGGTGAGAGCCATGAACCCAAACAGCAGAACGGGCACAACAGACACTATGAGCAAGTCGGACCAGGCGATCCCGCTCTCCATCCGTGATCTCTGGGTGAAGTACGAAGTGCACCGAGGGGATGTCAAAGCAGTGCGCGGGGTGGACCTCGACCTGCGCCCTGAGGAGAGCTTGGCCCTTATCGGCGAGAGCGGCTGCGGCAAGACGACGCTGGGCCTCGCACTGATCCGCCTCTTGGTCAAGGCTGCGACCATCACGCAGGGCCAGATCACCTACCGGCGGGATGGTCAAGAGATGGACATCCTGGCTATGAACAACCGTGAGCTGCGACGCTTCCGCTGGCGCGAGTGCGCGATGGTCTTCCAATCAGCCCTCAACGCGTTCAACCCCGTCTTGCGCATCCGGGACCAAATCCACGACACGGCCAAGGCGCACGGTGTCACGTCGAGGGAGGAGACCTATAGTCGGGCTATGGAGCTGCTTGAGTACGTCCAGCTCGATCCAGGGCGTGTCATCAACGCCTATCCGCACGAGCTCAGCGGCGGCATGCGCCAGCGCGTGCTCTTGGCTATGAGCCTCCTGCTCTACCCTCAGGTGCTGATCCTAGATGAGCCTACCACGGCCCTCGATATCCTGACGCAGCGCACCATCATCGACCTCCTCCGCAAGCTCAAAGCCGACCTCGGCTTCACAATGATGTTCATCTCCCACGATCTCGCCACTGCAGCGGAATTGGCGGATCGCGTCGCCACGATGTATGCCGGCAGCATTGTGGAGCTTGGCAGCGTGGCTGACACCTTCTACCGGCCTGCCCATCCCTATACACTGGGTCTGATTCGCGCTGTGCCCACGGTCACGGGCAACTTCGAGGATCTGGTCTCGATCCCCGGCGCGCCGCCCGATCTGATCGACCCGCCGCCCGGCTGCAAATTCCATCCCCGTTGTCCTTATGCAACGGAGCGATGTAGGCAGGAAGAGCCCAAGCTCGAGCCGGTTGCCGACGGAGACCATATGGTCGCATGCTGGAACACACGCCGTGTCCAGGAGGACGCCGCTGCGCTCGTGGGACAGGGAGCGTAGCGTGACACACCAGGGAGATACCACAATGACCGAATACCTGATTGAGGCCAAGAACCTGGTGCGCACGTTCGGATCCCGCCGCGCCCGCGTCACTGCCGTCGACGATGTCTCCTTCGGCATCCGCGAAGGTGATGTCGTCTGCCTGGTCGGTGAGAGCGGCTGTGGCAAGACCACCACGGGCAAGATGGTCGCCGGGTTGCTGAAGCCCACCGAGGGAGAGGTGCTCTACAAGGGGCACAATGTCTGGCGCGATGGCGGAAAGAGAGAAGAGGACTTCAAGGCCTATCGGCTGGGCGTCCAGATCATCCATCAGGACCCCTACGCCTCCCTGAACCCATCCCATACCGTCTACAAGATCCTCAGCACGCCGTTGCTTCATCACCATCTCGTGGCTAACCGCGACGAGGCGGTAGAGCAGGTCACCGAGCTCCTGACCACCGTCGGCTTGGCACCGGTGGATGACTTCATCACCAAATACCCGCACCAGCTCAGTGGCGGGCAGCGACAGCGCGTCTCCGTCGCACGGGCGCTCACGGTCAACCCCCGCGTCATCGTGGCGGACGAGGCGGTCTCCATGGTAGATGTGTCAATTCGCGTGAGCTTGCTGAACATCCTTAATGACCTCAAGCAGCAGTACAACGTCACTTACCTGTTCATCACCCATGATCTCGCGATCGCCAAGTTCTTCGCCTGGGCGGGTCATATTGCCGTGATGTATGTAGGAAGCATCGTCGAACTGGCCACCACGCCGCAGTTGGTCAACGACCCCCGTCACCCCTATAGCAAGGCCTTGCTCTCAGCGGTCCCTGAGGCCGATCCGGAACTGACGCGCAAGAAGGAGCGACTGCAGCTGCGCAGCCAGGACATCCCAAGCCTGCTCAATCTCCCCTCTGGATGTCGCTTTCACCCGCGCTGCCCATTTTTCGAGAAAGGCCTCTGCGACGTGAAGCGACCTCAGCTGACGCCCATCGGGAACGGGCGGTCTGTGGCATGTCATATCGCCGTGCGGGAGGCACTTGGCGTCTAATGCTGTCGCCAGATCTGGGGCGGGCGGCCTTCAGGATGGCCGTGTTTCTGGTCGTAGTTTCCTTGGGATTGCTCCTGTTTGTCGAGGCTCATAGCGCCGAGTTTGTGGCCACGCTTATCACGCTTGCGATAGGCCTGATCTTCGGCGTTGTGATCATCGTCATCGTGCGCCGATGAACCCGGTGGGGTGCCTGCGGCGCCCCGGGGTTATCGCTATCAGCAAAGGAGGTGCCGCCGTTCGAATGCGACAAGATGCCAAATGTGCTGTTCGTACCATCCACTCTAGCAGACACTAAATAGGAGGAAGATCCATGCGTACCCCAAGATGGAAGTTGGGCTTGCTCAGCCTGGTGCTGATTCTGGCAACGCTCGCAGGCTGTGCGACCCCCACCCCGGAGGTCATCGAGGTCGAGAGAACCGTCGAGGTCGAGGTCGAAAAGGTCGTCGAAAAGACCGTCGAGGTTGAGGTGGAGGTGGAGCGAACCGTCGAGGTCGAGAAGATCGTCGAGGTGACCGCGGTGCCATCGGGACCCGGTGTCTTCGCCGGTGCCTATCCTTACCCGGTACCTCCGGTTGGCCATATCAACTTCTTCGCTACCAACAATATGGGTCTCGGGATCTACCGTACATTCTTCCATCCCCCCTTGGCGATGTACAACTGGGCAGACGGCACGTGGCGGAACATGCTGGCGGAGAGCTGGGAGATCGACCCCGACGCCGCGACGTTGACCGTCTACCTGAAGAAGGGCATCCAGTGGAGCAACGGCGATGACTTCAACGCTGAGGACGTCGTCGCGACCTTTAACTGCCGCCGCTTGGCCAAAGGCACCGTCTGGCGCTTCCTGGAATCGGTCACGGCGCAGGATGACTACACCGTCGTCTTCCAGATGTCCGAGCCCTCCACCGTCGTCGAGCGCTACGTCATCCGCAACGAGCAGATAGTTGACCGCGCGACCTATGGGGAGTGGTCCGATAGGGTGCAGGAGCTGGTCGATCAAGGCCTCGACGACGAGTCCGATGAGTGGAACGCGCTGCTGCAGGAGTTCAACGAGTTCCGCCCCGAGGAACTAAACGCAACTGGACCCTACGTCATCGACTTGGACACCGTCAACGAGGCACGCCTGACGATGGTCAAGAACGAGACCTCGGCGTGGGCTGACACGGTGAAGTTCGATCTGGTCTACATGTACAACGGCGAGACACCCACCGTCACGCCGCTGGTACTGGCGCAGCAAGTTGACTACGCGACACACGGATTCCCGCCCGCTACGGAGATGGCCTTCCAAGCTGCCGGCGTCCGCATCCTCCGCCCGCCCATCTACTCCGGTCCTGCGCTCTTCTTCAACCACACGATGTATCCCTTCACCGTGAAGGAAGTGCGCCAGGCCATCGCCTACGCGGTCGATCGCGAGGAGAACGGCACGGTCTCGCTGGGTGAGTCCGGCAAGGCAGTCCAGTACATGGCCGGCTTCAGTGACAACATCGTGCCCCTCTGGGTGGATGACACCGGCGTCTTGGAGCCCTACAACTACAACGTCGACAAGGCTACGCAGATGCTGGAGGATCTGGGCTTCACCAAGAACGCCGACGGTGTCTGGGTGACCGACCAGGGTGGGGTGATGGAGTACGAGCTGACGGCCCCAGCAGAATACGCTGACTGGTCGGCCGCCGCCGAGAACCTGGCCAACCAGCTCACCGAGTTCGGGATCGCCACGACCTTCCGGGGTGTCCAGTTCCAGCAGCACCCCATCGACGTCAACCAGGGTAACTTCGAACTGGCGATCCGTGGTTGGGGGTCCGCCAACCCGCATCCTCACTTCTCTTTCGTGGCAGATTTCTTCACCCACAACATCGATGCAGCTGAAGGCCCCGGTATGAGTTACGACCTAAACGTCACAACCGATTGCTGCGGCGACCTAGAGCTTGAGCCGCTCATCGAGAACATGACGATTGGGCTCGACACGGATGCGCAGAAGGCGATGGTGACCGAGGCTGCACAGGCCTTCAACGAGTTACTGCCCATCATCCCAATCTGGGAGCGCTACGGCAACAACCCGGCGATGGACGGTCTCCACACCTGCGGCTGGCTGCCCGACGACGATCCAATCTACCAGAACAGCCCCTACGCCGACAACTTCGTCACCATCATGGTGATGGACGGTACACTCTATCCCTGCAACCAGTAATCCAGGTTGCCCACCTAAGCACGTATCCGTCAGGCATCACTGCCTGACGGATACGTGTCCCAAAGAACCGCGCAGCACACAAAGGAGTCGATATGATCCAAATGCCCCGAACGCTGAACCTCCCTCAGGGCCCGCTAGACGGGCTGCCACCCGTCACGACCTATGACTGCCTGCAAACGGAGACCCCCCTTGTTGTGGACGGACGCCTCAACGAGCCGGCCTGGCACCGGGTCACCTGGTCCGCCCCCTTCGTCAAGATGGACACCGGCGCCCCCGTCTCCCTCGACTCGCGCATCGCTCTGCTCTGGGACGATACCTACCTCTACGCGGCCTACCGCTACGAGGACCACGAGATCTGGGGCACCCACGTGGAACACCACGACCACGTCTACCACCGCGACAGCGACGCCGAGATCTTCATCGACGGCGACGAGGTCTACTATGAGTTGGGTGTCAACCCCATTAACACCATCTACGAGGTCTTCTGGACCTGGCTGGAGCCCGTCGTGGCCCGCCGTGACATCGAGCGCCTCAATCACTTCTTCTCCGTCGAGGACTTCCTCTACTTCTTACCCCGGATGGATGAGCCGTTGGGCCGCATCGGTGAGAAGGAATGGGAGCTGGCAGGCCTGAAGCACGCGGTCCAGGTCGACGGCAGCCTGAACTGCCCGGAGATTGTCGACAACGGCTGGACCGTCGAGTTTGCGTTACCATGGGAAAGCCTGAAGGCCCTGGGCGACGACCCCACGCCGCCCCGTTCCGGCGACATCTGGCGGATCGGCGCCTCCCGATGCCAGCACTTTCACGATGCGGAGGACAACAACATCTCCGTCGACTGGTCCTGGAACCGGCACGGTTACATCAATATGCATATCCCCGAAAGATGGACCCACGTGCGCTTCGTTGATCAGGAGGTCTAGCAGATGAGAATCCTTGTAGGCGGCTTTGGCCACGAATCGAACACCTTCACCCCCTTCCTCACGCGCCTTGAAGACTTTCGCCCGCGCTACGGCGCCGAGACGCTGGTCGCGGAGAACCGCCGGGGAAGCTTCGATGGCATTGTCACCACACTCCAGACGCGCCCTGACATCGAGCTTATCCCCACCATCACCGCCCACGCGATGCCCGGTGGCGTCGTCGAGCGTGGGACCTTCGAGTTCCTCAAGGGCAGGATCCTCGAGGCGGCGACTGCTGACCTGGACGGCGTCTGCCTCTATCTGCACGGCGCCATGCGCGCCGAGGGCGTCGACTATTGCGAGAACGTCATCCTGCGCGAGCTTCGCCAAGCCGTAGACCCTGATGTCCCCATCACTATTGCGCTCGACATGCACGCCAACATCGTCGCCGAGACGGCGACGAACGTGGACGCCATGGTCGCCTATCACACCGCTCCCCACATTGACGCCTATGAGACCGGCGTGAAAGCGGCTGAGATGCTCCTCCAGATCCTTAAGGAGGGGCAGGAACTCGCGATGGGCTTCGCCAAGATCCCCTTCCTGCTGCCGGGAGAGAAGGCGCAGTCCGCCGTGGGTACGATGGGCGAGATGATGCAGCTGATTGCCGAGGCAGAGTCCCAACCCGGGATCGTCTCCGCCTCATTCATGAATGGCCACTGCTGGGCCGACGTCCCCGACATCGGCGTTATTGCCGTCGTCGTGACCCGGGGCGACCACGCGTTGGCGCAGGCCGAGGCGGACCGCCTGGCGCAGACCTTCTGGGATCGCCGGGCCGACTTCGACTTCGGCACCGAGGCGCACCCTGTCAACGAAGCCGTCGAGGTTGCGATGGCAGCACCTGAGTCCACCGTCTTCCTCTCCGACTCCGGTGACAACCCGGGCGCCGGCGGGACCACCGACGTCACCGCCGTCCTCGCGAGTCTGCTTGCCCAAGGCGCCACCAACGCGGTCGTCGCCTCCATCTGGGACGCCGCTGCCGTGGATACCTGCATCGCCGCAGGCGTCGGACAGGAGGTCAGCCTCAGCCTGGGCGGCAAGCTGGACACCCGTCATGGCACCCCGCTCGAGGTGAAGGGGACCGTGCGCCTCATCAGCGACGGCGACTACTATTGGGGCGGCGTGCGCGAACCGCACCGCTTGGTCAGCCGCGGCAAGACGGTCGTGCTCTCGGTAGCCGGTGTCGATGTCATTGTGACCGCCGAACGGCACAGCTACGTGGAGCCCGCCCAGTTCCGCGCCCTGGGCATCGATCCCTTAGCCTACAGAATCGTGGTCCCCAAACGCGGCTATCTCACCGCACCGCTGGAGGCCATCAGCCCGCGCTCGCTCCTGGCCATCAGCCCCGGCGTCACCAACTGCGACGTCACCCAGCTCGACTACCAACGCGTCAACCGCCCGATATACCCTCTGGACCCCGACGCCACCTGGACCCCAGAGCCCTAACCTATGCATGCCCTGGAACGGATAATCTCGCGTCTTAGGACCGTTGCATGTCACCCTAAGTCAGCCGCCAATGTCATTCAGATCGCCGCCACGGCCCGCCGTTCAGGCCCACAAGACAGAAGTGAAGAGCCTGTCGTGAGCGTAGCCGAAGGACCTCACGCCCCAAGGCAGGCCCGGGCCCGAGATAGGAGATTCCTCGATCGCCCAGTGAACTGACCAACTGGCAAGTCTGCCCAGTAGCACCCTTGTCTACCTACATCTGAAAGGAGAAAACCATGGCATCAGAAACCAAACTGACCTTCCTCCCCGTCCCACGCACGATCGCGTGGCTGGACGGCACCTTTGCCCTAGGAAGCGATCACCTTGTCCTCCTCGATCCGCGTGCCCCGCAGACCGTCCGCTTCGCCGGCCACCAACTCCAGGCTGCCCTTGCGGAGAAAGCCAACATCGCCTGCGAGCTGACCGCCAGCGCCGCCGGCCCGCTGGGCGAGATCGGCATCACCCTGCTCGTCATGCCCGAGGCCGTCGCCCAGCCCGAGGGCTACAGACTCCGCATCACACCGGAGGGCATCACTATCCACGGGCACGACGCTGCCGGCGTCTTCTACGGCGTCTGCACCCTCAAGCAGCTCCTGCAACAGCTTGAGCTCGGGGATACACTGGCCTTCCCCTGCGTCGAGATCAACGACTGGCCCGACTTCCCGGCGCGCGGCGTGATGCTGGACATCAGTCGTAATAAGGTCCCCCAGATGGAGACGCTCCTCGACCTGGTGGACCGCCTCGCGAGCTGGAAGGTCAACCAAGTTCAGCTCTACACCGAGCACACCTTCGCCTATCGCAACCACCCCGTTGTCTGGGCGGACGCCTCGCCCATGACCGGCGAGGAGATCCTGACCCTCGACGCCTACTGCCGCGAGCGCTTCATCGAGCTGGTGCCCAACCAGAACTCCTTCGGCCATATGGAGCACTGGCTCCCTCACGAGGCATACGCCCACCTGGCGGAGACCCACGAGGAGTTCGACACCCCTTGGGGCAATACGATGCAGGGCCCCTTCGGCCTCGCGCCCGAGCACCCCGGCAGCATCGAGCTCGTCCGCAGTCTCTACGACGAGCTGCTGCCGCACTTCACCAGCCGTCAGCTCAACGTCGGCCTCGACGAGACCATCGACTTGGGGCAGGGCGCCAGCAAAGAGATCTGCAAGGCGCGCGGCACGGGCCGCGTCTACCTCGATTTCCTCAAGAAGATCTACGCCGATGTCAGCCGGCGCGGCTACGTGATGCAGTTCTGGGGCGACATCATCGTCCACTACCCCGACCTCGTCGCGGAGCTGCCGAAGGACGCAATTGCTCTGGAGTGGGGCTACGAGTTCGACCACCCCTTCGAGGAGCACGGCGCGATGTTCGCCGCCGCGGGCGTGCCCTTCTATGTCTGCCCCGGCACGGCGAGCTGGAACAGCATCGCCGGGCGCACCGATAATGCCCTGGGCAATCTCCACAGCGCCGCCGAGAACGGCCTGAAGCACGGCGCCGTCGGCTACCTGAACACCGACTGGGGCGACCGGGGTCACTGGCAATATCTCCCGATGAGTTTCCTGGGCTTTGGGATGGGCGCGGCCTACAGCTGGTGTCTGGAGGCTAACCGCGATGCCGGTGTGGCCCGTATGGTCAGCCTCTTCGCCTTCGACGATCCGACCGGGAACATGGGTCAGATTGCCTACGACCTGGGCAACGTCTATCAGATCCCCGGCGTGCCGCGCATTCACAATTCCAGCGTGCTCTTCTGGATCTTGCAGGAGCTCCCCCGGTGGGTCGGCGCTATCCCCGACATCCCTGCTGAGAGTTTTGAGACCACGCTCACCCGCATCGGCCAGATCCTCGCCGCCCTCGACGATGCGCAGATGGCCCGGCCCGACGCGGACCTGGTCAAGCGCGAGTATGCCAACGCGGGACGCCTGATGCGCCATGCCTGTCGCCGGGCGCTGCAGCTCCTGACAGAGGACGAGGACCCGACGCTCAAGGCCGAGCTGCTGGCGGATCTGGAGGCAGCCATCGCGGAACACAAGGCGCTCTGGCACGCCCGCAACCGCCCCGGTGGCCTGGACGACAGCCTAGAACGGTTCGATCCGCTGCTCAATGCCTACCGGAGCTGAGGCAAACTGGCAGGCCATGACATCCGTAGACCCAGGGCCATTGCAGTTGGCTTCGGGCGTTACCTCACGCTTGGGCCGTTATGTAGGCCGGGTAGCCGACCCGGCCCGGCTGCGCAGTAGCCGCTTAGGAGAAGCCACGCCGGTCCGGCAGCCTGCGTGCGCAAGTCGACGCCTCGGGCGGGCCCTTCCGGCCAGGGGCGGCTCGGCTAGCCGCCCTACAAGGGGGCGATGCGCGGGGCCAACTGCGATGGCCCCGTCCGTAGACCTTTGGGGTCTTGGCGACCCCAAAGGTCCTCCTTGATAAGCACCATCGAGGATCACATGCCAAGACCTGACTTCACTACATTGCACAGACAGCTCCGAGAGACGGCGAGCACCGTCGCACCGGCGATCCAGCTCACGGTTCGACGAAAAGGGCGCGTCATCTTCAGCCGAGCCTACGGTTGGCTCGACCCAGACACACGACAACACCCCACCACCAACCAGACCCTCTTCGATCTAGCATCGGTGACTAAGCTCTTTGTCGTGACCACCTTCATGGCCCTGACAGAGGCCGGCCAACTGTCCCTGGACCAGCCCGTGGCCGGGGTGCTCCCCGAACTTGACGAGATCCGCACCATCCAACCCTATGAGGACCCCCTCGGGTCTGCAGCGTGGGTCACGCTCGGCGAAACCGGATCGGTCAAAGCTGGAGAAGTCACGTTTCGCCATTTCCTCACCCACACATCCGGCCTCCCGGCCTGGCGCCCCCTCTATCGACAACCCAGCGCCAAAGCGGCACGCGACATGGCCCTGACCACCTTCTTCGCATACCCAACCGGCACCCGCGTCGTCTACAGCGACATCGGCCTGATCTTGCTGGGCATCGCGATCGAGCGGACCACGGGCCTCTCCCTTGACGGCGCTGTCCGGCAAGCGGTCACCGGCCCCCTGGACCTGCAGCGCACCCGCTATCGCCCTCTCCACGCCCGACACGATGCGGTGGATAACGCCAATATCGCCCCCACCGAGTTCTGCGCCTGGCGCGGGCGGCGCATCGCCGGCGAGGTGCACGATGAAAACGCCTACCGCCTCGACGGCGTCGCCGGTCACGCGGGCCTCTTCTCGACGGCGGACGACGTCGCGACCTTCGGCCAGATGTTCCTCGACCGCTGCGGCGGGGCGCTTGCCGTGCCCCACGACGACGTGCGGCTTTCCGCGGAGACGGTGGGCGCGATGCGCCGGCTGCAAACCCCCGGCATGGCTATCCGTCGGGGATTGGGCTTTGCCCTTTGGGACCCGGATCCCGAGGCCAGCAGCAACCCCTTCAGCAAGACGGCCTTTGGTCACACCGGCTTCACCGGCACGTCGCTGTGGATCGATCCCGACCGCGACCTCGTCGTTGCGCTCTTGACCAACGAGGTCTACAACGGACGCCAGGGCCGCAAGATCGGACCACTTCGCTTGGACGTGCATCGGGCCATTGTCGAAGCTGTGGACGGGGTCGTGGACGACCTATGATCGTCATCGGCTTGATGTCAGGCACCTCCGCGGACGGCATCGATGCCGCCGTGGTCCGGCTCGAGGGCGAGCCCCCGGCCCTCCGGTGGCAGGTCCTCGGCCATACCCACGTCCCCCACCCCGAGCCGCTGCGTGACGCCATCTTCGCCGGATTTCAGCCCGAATCCGGCACCGTCGATCATCTCTGCAAGCTCAACTTCGCACTGGGACGTACCTTCGGTGAGGCGGCGCTGCGCGCCATCGCGGAAGCCGGCCTATCAGCGGACGACGTCGACCTGATCGGCAGCCACGGGCAGACGCTTTGGCACATCCCCACCGGGCCCGACGCTGCCACCCTCCAACTTGGCGAGCCCGCCGTCATCGCGGAGATGACAGGGCTCCCGGTCGTCAGCAACTTCCGCACCCGTGATATGGCGGCGGGCGGACAGGGTGCTCCGCTAGTGGCCTACGTCGACGTCCTGCTGCTCACCCATCCCACCCTGACCCGCGCCACCCAGAACATCGGCGGCATCGCCAATGTGACCTACCTCCCGCCCCTCAGCCCTTCCGCCGCACTCAGTTCGGAGCCCTTTGCCTTCGACACGGGTCCTGGCAACATGCTGATTGACGACGCCGCCCGGCGCGCCACCCAGGACCGGCTCAC
>JAFGNI010000514.1 GCA_016927095.1 Anaerolineae bacterium
CCCCAGTCCTGCACGTCAACGTTGGCGACACCAATCACCGTGTTGCCGGTCTCCGGGAGCAGCGCAGCCAGCGCGGCGAAGCTTATCGTCTTCTCAGGATCATCCGGCATCCGGAAGGTATCACCCTCGTAAACGATAGCCGCGACATCGGCCTCCCAGAGCATCGCCAAGCGGGCCCGCATCTTATCGATGACCTCATAGGCCGCCTGGACCGCCGCATAGCCGGTCGCCACCGTCGTCCGGCTGCCACCACTGGTGTCGGAATAGCCGATGGCGTCCGTATCGCCCACGCTGGACTTCACCTTCGCCAGCGGCAGTCCCAGCACCTCTGCCGCCTGCATCGCGATACTGGTGCGCGTACCTGAGACATCCACGGAGCCACTGACCAGTGAGATCGTGCCATCGGGGTTGACTGTGATAGCGACACTGGATCGTGCCCCCCAGTTCCCCCAGAAGGCATGGGCTACGCCGCGCCCACGGCGGCAGACGTCGCTGCTGGGCGTGCCCAACGGCGCCGCATAGTGAGGATGCGCCCTCGCTGCCTCCAGCACCTCCACGGCGCCAATGTGCTGGTGCACGGCGCCATCGATCGTCTCCGCCCCATCCCGGACGCTGTTCAGCAGCCGGAAGTCCAGCAGATCTATGCCCAACTCAGCAGCAAGTCCGTTGATGACCTGCTCGAAGGCAAAGTTGGCCGGCGTCGCACCGGGACCCCGGTAAGAGTCGGCCCTCGGCTTGTTGACGACGACGTCATAGCCGTCGACCTGTCCATTGGGGATATCATAGGGGCCCAGCATGACGTGGGCGCCCGATCCCACAGGCGAACCCGGGTAGGCGCCGGCTTCGTAGATCAGCTCGGCCTGCACAGCGGTGATACGCCCGGCGCGATTCGCCCCCATCTTGATCCGAATCACAGTGCCTGAGGAAGGTCCGGTACCCAAGAAGGTCTCATAGCGGGACATCACCACCTTGACAGGACGGCGCGCCTTCCGCGCTAGCAGAGCGGTCACGCCATCCACGAAACTGGTGTTCTTGCCGCCAAAGGCGCCGCCGACCTCCATCGGAACCACGCGCACCTGGGACATCGGCAGTTGAAGGAGTCGGGTTACGTGGTCCCGAACCGAGAAGGAGCCCTGGGTGGTGGCGTAGATCGTCAGGTCGCCGGTCTCCGTCCAGACTGCTGTGGCGTTGTGCGGCTCGAGATAGCCCTGATGGACCATCAGAGAGGTGAACTCACGCTCGACCACCACATCAGCTTGAGCGAAGCCGGCCTCAGGATCGCCCTTGAGATGCTGAAAATGCATCGCCACATTGGTGGGGGTCTCCCCCATCCCCGCCAAGGAGCGTGTCTGCAGGTCGGGATGCAGGATCGGTGCGTCAGGCGCCATCGCCGCCAATACATCGACGACGGGCGGCAGCACCTCGTAGTCCACCTGGATAAGCTGCAGCGCCTGCTCGGCAATCTCGGCCGTCCTTGCGGCCACCGCGGCGATGGGATGACCCACAAAGAGAACCTTGTCGCCGGCCAGGACGCGGTCGCGGAAATGCTGCTCGTCCCTGACCTCCTCGGTTGCGGTCTCGTCCATCCCGAGAGGCGGCAGATCCGCCGCCGTCACGACGGCATAGACGCCGGGCAATGCCTCTGCTTTGCCTGTGTCGATCGCCCGGATCCGGGCGTGCGCATACGGACTTCGGAGCACTTTGCCGACGAGCAGGCCGGGCATCGACGTATCGGTTGCGTAGCGCGCGCGGCCTACCACTTTTTCAGCTGCGTCCACACGGGGTGCACGCATGCCGATCACAGGGACATCTGTCTTGGACTCCATCCGTGGATCCTGGCTCATGGTCGACCTCCCATAGCGTCAGCAGCAGCGCGGACGGCACGGACGATCTTGTCATACCCGGTGCACCGGCAGAGGTTACCTGCCAGCCAAGTCCGAATCTCCTCGTCGGTAGGATCGGGGTGCTGATCCAGCAGCGCTTTGGACGCAATCAGCATACCGGGCGTACAGTAGCCGCACTGTAGCGCGTCGAGCGCGATGAAGGCTTCCTGAATAGGATGGAGTCCATCCCAACCGGCAAGGCCCTCCACGGTGGTCACCTCACGCCCCTCTACCTCCACCGCAAGGACCATGCAGGAGTTGACCAGGCGCCCGTCCAGCAATACGCTACAGGCGCCACAGTTGCCGTCGTTGCAGCCTTCCTTCGCACCGGTCAGGCCCAGCGTCTCGCGTAGGACCGTCAACAGACTGTGATGCGGTTCGCAGAGAAACTCAACGGCCTCCCCATTGACCGTGGCGGTCACAAGTGTCTTCCTTGGCATCCTAGCTCTCCCCCCATACACTGTCTGCTGCGCGAGCTACCGCGACGCGCAGCGCACGTTTGACCAAGACGCCGACAAGATGGCGGCGTTGCGCAGCTGTGCCCCGGGTATCATCGATGGGGCGGGCCGCCGCTTGCGCCAACGCCGCCGCTTCGGCGAAGGCAGCTGCGTCAGGTGCTTTTCCGACCAGCACCTCGCCTGCGTCGGTCGCCAGGAGCGGTGTCGGCGCCACTGCGGCGAGCGCGATTCGCGCTGACTCGATCCGCCGGTGGTCCGGATCCAACGCCACCCACGCGCCTACCCCTGCGACGGCAATGTCCATCTCGCCCCGCGGGATGAAACGCACGTACGCTGCGCCACTGTGAGGCAGCGGCGGCGGGAAGTGGAGGCTGACCACGAACTCACCCTCAGAGAGGACAGTCTGTCCCGGAGCGGTGCAGAAGGATCCCACCGGCACCCGGCGACGTCCGCCGGGACCCGCGACCTCGGCCTCCGCCCCTAGGACCATCATCGCCGGAATCGTGTCGCCGCTCGGCGCCGCGTTGCACAGGTTGCCGCC
>JAFGNI010000070.1 GCA_016927095.1 Anaerolineae bacterium
GGGCCCATCGGTGTGTCATTCAGCTTCGATGAACCGGTCGTCCTGGCTGCCGGCGATATGGTGCCCATCACCCTCTCGCTGCTGGAGGGGCCGGCGATCACGATCAGGAGCGCCGTGGTCGCCAATGAGCACTGGGATGACCCGCTCCCCTTGCGCATGGGCGGCAGGGACGCCTTCTGGAACTGGTATCAGGGCCTGAGCTCCAGCCCAACGGGCCAGATGAACAACTACGATGAGGATACCGTCCAAAAGCGGTTCAGCCTTCTCGCGTGGCTCTCCGAGGCCGACTACATCGTGCTGTCCAGCAACCGGCTCTACGCCTCGATCCCGCGCTTGTCACAGCGCTATCCCCTGACCACGGAGTACTATCGGAGATTGCTCGACGGGAGTCTGGGCTTTGAGCTGGCTGCGACGTTCGTCTCCTATCCGCGCCTGGGGCCTTGTCAGTTTCCAGATCAGGAGATCCCGTTCTCGCTGATGGCGCCTGCCTACTCCGATGCCGCGCCGTGCTCGATCGCGCTCCCGCCCGCCGAGGAGGCCTTCAGCGTCTACGACCATCCCACGGTGCTGATCTTCCGGAAAACACCGGCGTTCAATGTGGCCACAGCCGAGCTGTTGCTGCCGCGAAATTTGATCAACGAGGCGCGCTGGATGACGCCGCGTGAGGCCACCGAGGCTAGGCCGGCGGATGAGAACGCGCTGCTGATGTCAACGCGACGCCGTGCGGCCCAGAAGGCAGGGGGCACCTGGTCGAAGCTCTTCAACACAGATGCGCTTCAGAACCGGAGCCAACGGGTCGCCATCGTCCTCTGGGCGCTGCTCGTCACGCTGCTGGGTTGGATCGCGTTCCCTCTGATCTACCGGGCCTTTCCGGCGCTGCGCTGCCACGGCTACGGGCTCGCGCGCACCATCGGGGTGTTGCTGTGGGCCTACCTCGCGTGGCTGCTGGCCAGCTTGCACATCCTGCCTTATACCCGCCTCGTGCTCTGGAGCCTGGTGGTGCTCCTGGCGGGCATCAGCGCTTGGACGGCCTGGCGCCGCCGGGACGAACTGAAGGCCTTGGTCACCGCGCAGTGGCGCACGATCGTCCTAATTGATACCATCTTCTTCGTGCTCTTCCTCTTCTGGGTCGGTGTACGGTGGATGAACCCGGATCTCTGGCATCCCGTCACAGGTGGCGAGAAGCCGATGGACTTTGCCTACTATAACGCCGTGATCAGATCTACCTGGTTCCCGCCCTACGACCCGTGGTTCGCCGGTGGCCAGCTCAACTACTACTACTTCGGCTTCGTGATCATCGGCAGCCTGACGAAAGCGCTGGGCATCGTGCCCAGCGTTGCCTACAACCTGGCAATCCCGACGCTCTTCGCGCTGACCGGGGTAGGGGGCTTCGTCCTGGCCAGCAACCTGGCGGGGGGCGACGCGCGACGCTGGCGCCGTGCGGGGCTCTGGGGGGTGATCGCCGTCGTCATCTTGGGAAACCTGGGAGAGGTCCGGCTCATCGTCAAGGGCCTCGCCGAGGTCGGGGGCGTGACTTTCGAGAGCATGATCCCCCACTATCCGGAGGCCGTCTCGGCCCTTGTGGGTCTCTGGCGGGTCCTGATGGAAGGCGTACCGCTGCCTTTCCGGCCTGAATGGTGGTACTGGGATCCCACACGGATCATCCCCGTGGCGCCAGGAGAGGTGGGTCCCATCAACGAGTTCCCCGCCTTCACCTTCCTGTATGCGGATCTGCACGCCCACGCGATGGCGCTGCCCCTGACCCAGGTCGCGCTGGCTCTAGCGATCCAGTGGGCACTGGGGACGGCCCGTAGCGCAGCGGCACGCACTACAGCACCTCAAGCGGGCTTTCCAGGCTGGCGCGCCATTCGGGCGTGGGCGTTGCCCCGTCCGGCGGGAAGTCTGCTCCTCGCCGGCCTTGTCGCGGGGGCGCTGCGAGCCACCAACACCTGGGACTACCCAACCTATCTGGCACTGATGACCGTGGGCTTCCTTATCGGCCTCCTCGCGCCCCAGCACTGGTCCAAGGTGTTGCCTGTCGCCGAAGCTAACGGCAGATCTCACTGGGACAGGCGCGTGCTGTTGGGGCTGGCCACGCCCGCTTTGCTGTTGGGCTGCGCCGAGCTGCTCTTCAGACCCTTCACGGCAACCTACGAGGTACCTTACGCGGCCTTCGAGCTCTGGCCGGGGAGCCGCACCCCGCTGGACATCTACTTCCTGATGTACGGTCCCTTCCTCTTCCCAATCGCCGTAGGGGCGGTCACCGGCCTCGTGCGGCCGGGGCGCCAGCAGGTAGCGCGCCTGCGCGATGCGGGCGATCCTACAGAATCTGGCGCAGCAGAGCACGAGGCTTTCGCTGTGCGGGGCAGCGGCGCTGCTCCCAGTGGCACCGGAGCGTCCCGGGCATCATCCCAGGGCCAGGCCAGCGCCAACCGCCGGATAGAGCACGCGCTCTGGCTCGTGGTCGTCCTGCTGATCGCTGCCGTGCTGCTGGTGCTGCTCGCCGGCTACTTTGAGGCGCCGGTCGCCTGGCTTGCGGTCGGTCTAGGCCTTACGGCTGCGGGCTTGGTCATTGCGCCCAACGTTCCGCTGCGGCACAGGCTGCTCTGGTTTTGGGTCGGCACGGCGTTGGCCCTGAGCCTGCTGGTGGAGGTGGCGGTCCTCAAGGGCGATATTGGGCGGATGAACACCGTCTTCAAGTTCCATCTGCAGATCTGGATGCTGCTCGCCGCGAGCGGTGCGGTCTTCATCGAGCGGTTGCTTCACGGGACGGACGCCTTGGGTGATCTGCTGGATCCGTGTGCCGATAGCGATCCGCCTGGCGTGACCGATCTTGCACATGACGCGGAGGATGCTTCCGCAGAGCGACCGCACGACGGCGCCGGTGTACCGGGAGCGGCTCTGCCCCGTCCTAGCGGTCGTCCGCTCACCATCGCCAACGATGCCGTCGCGATCATCACCGCTATCCTCATCTTCGGCGCCGCGCTCTATCCTGTGTTCGCGATTCCGGCCAAGATCCGCGACCGCTGGGAGCCCGGCGCACCCCACACGCTGGATGGTATGGCCTTTCTGAAGACCGCCGTGCAATACGAGAAGAGCGCCGAGATCCGCACTGAGGCGGACTATCGGGTGATTCGCTGGTTACAGGAGAACGTCGAGGGCAGTCCCACGATCATCGAGGGCTTGGGCGAGCGAGAGTACCTGTGGGGCAACCGCATCAGCATCTACACGGGGCTGCCGGCCGTCGTGGGCTGGCGATGGCATCAGGTCCAGCAGCGGATGGTGTTGCCCGCGGGGACGGTGGAGGGACGCCAGCAGGATGTCCGCCTCTTCTACAACACGACCAGTGCAGACGTTGCGCACGCCATCCTGGAGAAATACCAGGTCGCGTACGTCATCCTCGGGCCTTACGAGCGTGCCTACACCTTGCCCGATGGGCTGCCCAAGTTCGATGAGATGGTCAGCCTCGGCTGGCTGGAGGTCGCGTACGAGGACGATGCTTCGACGGTGTACCAGGTGGTGGGGTAGGGGGGACGCCGGATGCTGGATGTCCTGGAATGCGAGACGCGGCTCAGTTCGAGCAGCTGTGAGCCGGCAATCTGCTGATTCGCCCATTCGCTCATTCGCTCTTTGAAGATTACCGCAGGAGCGCGTAGAGGGTCAGGTCGTTGGTATGACCGTCGGCGAAGAAGAGGTCGTCGATGCGGAGACCGGCATCCTGGGCAAGCTGGCGGGTCTCAGACTCGCCGACCAGATGAACGTAGCGCATCCCATGGCCGTCGCGCTGCCAATCGAGGAGGTAGTCGCCGGGATCTACGTCATCCCGCGTGAGGCCGATTTCGCGCCAGGGCACCACGCGCCGCATCAGGCGCGGGATCTTGATGAACTGCCAATTGGCAAGGACGAGGGTCCCGTGGGGCGCCAATGCCTGCGCTGCGCGCCGGACGACGGCCTTGCGGTGACCGTAGCTGGGGATGTGGTGCAGAACGGCGCGGAGTACCACCCAATCGAAGGCCGCTCTGCCAACTTTATCCAACCAAGGATCCGCCACGAGGTCGGCTGCCAAGAAGCGCCTGTGGGCGCCCTCACTCCCGTCGGTCGACGCTTCAGCCACACGCAGCATCTCCGCTGCGTAGTCCACGCCGACGTAGGTGCAACCCTCCGGCAGGAGCATAGCAAAGCGCCCCTGACCGCACCCCAGGTCCAGCACCCGGGATCGCAGACCGATCTCGCCAAGAATGCGCTCGAAGCCAGGCTCGGTCTGGGCGCGAGAGTCACTGAAGGCATCGGCAAAGGCGTCATAGAAGGCACGGTTCAGTGCCAAGAGGCGGTCCGCAACATCGTCATCCATGCTGGTCATTGTAGCAGGATGCCGCAAGCGCGGCAATGAGCCGTGGAAAGCGACGGCGCCGGTTCTGCATTGCCGCAGAACCGGCGCCGAGAGAGAGACGAGAGCTGGGTGCTCCGCCCGCAGCTATCGCGTCAGGGGTGAACCGCAGACCTACGGACGGTTGTGGCGGGACCTGGCGTGCTCCGGCGGGCCACCTTCCTCAGGCTTGCCGATCTGACCGGGCGGGCCGTCGGTCGTCTTTGGCCCCGCCCAAGGCGGCGGTCCGCCGTCATCTCCGTCGTCTTGCTCACCCGCCTTCGGCCCGGCATGATCCGGCGGCCCCGCATGCACGGGCGGGCCCTGCGCAGGGGATTCGGCCTCCTCAGGTCCCTCCTCGTCATCCTCGTCTGGGGAATCTACCCAGCGACCCCGGCCTATAAAGCCGGCCTCCTGCCAGATCTGGCCCCAGCCCTTGCCCGCCATCCGCGCTCCCAACAGGTCGCCAGCATCGATCCCCAGTACTTCAGCCGTCCTCAAGGCCAGCATGATTTGTCCAAATCCCAAACCGTCTTCGCAGAACCAGCTCATTACCTGCTCATACATGTCTGGGTCATCTCCACTCAGACGAGCCCCTACGGGATGCGGGAAGCCACCTACAGGATGAACGTAGCCACCCTCGGCATCGCAGAAATCGCTGGTCATGCCGTCGTCGTCCTGCTCAGGAGGCTCTTCGTCCTGGTGCCAGACGCCTGTCTGGGGTGCCGCCGCCACCGCGAACGTACTGAGGCTTGCACCCAACAGCACCAGCACGACAGCCAGCCTGACCCATCGCAACCATCGCTCTGACTTCATAGACTGTCTCCTTCCACCAACATACGTTACCATCAGACAACCGGACGGCAACCACAAACAGGCACCCGATCTGTTGCCGCGCCTGGTCGCACTTGCCAGGATATACCAAGTCAAGATCGGTATGGAATTGGTTATATCCGACATGGTGTATAACGCAAATCCCGGCCA
>JAFGNI010000071.1 GCA_016927095.1 Anaerolineae bacterium
AACCTGACCCCCCGCTCTGCAGCCGGGCCACACTGTAGGATATGCACCCGCTTATCGCCCAACTCATCGCGCAGCAGGTCCTCGACTTCGCCAGTGAACTTACCCATGAGGTGCGCCGCATCTCGCAACTCGGCCTCGCCATCGTGAATCCAGAGATAAACCGGCGCTTCGGACCGCCCATGAATGACGATCCCATCAAATCCGGCGAACTTCAGCTCCGCCGGCCAGAAGCCACCCGCCGCGGACTCATCTGCCAAGCCACTCACCGGCGACTTCGCCACCGCCGCAACTCGGGACTGCCCGGAGATAGGCGCGCCGGTCATCACGCCGACGAAAAGGCTCAGTGTATTCTGCGGTCCCAGTGGGTCCGCACCGGCAGGCGTATCGCGGAGCAGATAGTAGGCGCCCATCGCGCTGCCGCCCATGTAGCGGCGATAGAACGCATCCCCGGGTTCCTCTAGGGATAGCGCTCCGGCTGTGAGATCAACGTGCAAGACCTTGCCCTGATAACCAAATGACATCACGCTACCTCCACGGTATGCTATCTCGGCTCAAGGCCTACTATACTCGGTTCACCCATCTCCAACAACCCGATTGCCGAATTCGCCATTCGGTTTATACTCATGTGCGGTTGCATAAAGATGCGGTAACGAGGGTTACTGGCAGCAAGAGAACTGGGTGAAAGTCTAGTAAGAGGATCTCAATGGGTGAGCAGATACGAACTCTGGTCGTCGACGACGAGGCCGGCATTCGTTTCTTCATAAAGGAGACGCTCCAAAAAGCAGGCCACCTCGTCACGACGGCAGCAAGTGGTGAAGAAGCGCTTGATGTGCTGCGCGACACACACTTCGACTTGGTTATGCTCGACCTGAAGCTCGGCGGACGTACGGGCGGCCTCAAGGTGCTCGAGGGCGTACGGTGGCGTTGGCCGAACGCCGTGGTGATCATCCTGACAGCCCACGGCACGTTGGACACAGCCATGGCTGCGATTCGCGAGGGTGTGGATCGCTATCTTCTCAAGCCCCTCACCCCAAAGGAACTACGGGCGAATGTGCAGGAAGCGCTAGAGGAGAAGCGCGAGCAGTTGACGCGCGCCCGGGAGCAGGCTCAGCAACAGGAGCTGCTCCAGCAGGGGCCATTCACCGTAGATCTTCAGAAGCACAAGGTTTTGTACGAGGACGCCCTGATCGAGCTTACACCCAGCGAGTTTGACCTGCTGGTCCACTTGATGCAGAACGCGCACCGGGTCGTCCCACCACCGGAGTTGGTGGAGGTGGTCAGGGACTACACGCCGGAGGACCTCTACGAAGCGCGGAACATCATCAAATGGTACATCCACCGCCTGCGCCACAGTATCGAGCCTGATCCGTCAGTGCCCCGCTTCATCGTGAACGTCCGCGGCGTGGGGTATCGGTTCGCCGAATAGGCTGGCTTCGCTTCCCCGGTAGCCTGTCGCGCTGCCGATAGACCATTGCTCGCTGGGGGGGGCGCGTCACCCAACCCATCTCCAACTCACCAAACGTGAGTCGAACAGACCGCCAACGCACGTCACCGCGTCTTTCGAGAGAAACATGGTACCCTATACATGGGATTGATGAAATCCCTTGGGACGGCGCTTTGTCCCAGAAATCCTATATGAGGAGGCACACTTAGCCACAATGTCTGTGAATCAGTTTTTCACTCAGGAGAAAGCAGAGCAACAAGAAGAAGAGCAAGCACCGGGTTGGTTCAAGCTACTCGAAGAAGGTGAATACGGGGAGCCCACAGCTCGCCGAGGCGACATCTTTGAGTCCACGATCCTATCCATCGGAGAGCACGATATTATCGTAGCCGTCGATGGGAAACGCGACGGCATCGTGGAGGAACGTGACCTTGAGAACGTGCCCGAGACCTATCTGAAGACGCTAGAAGTCGGCGATAGGATTCCGGTACGGGTCATCAAGGTTCCGTTCAACCGCAGTTCGATCGTCGTCTCCCTCAAGCAGGGCCTGGAACACCAGGACTGGCTAGACGCAGAGGAGATGATGGAGAATCGCGAAACCCTCGAGGTGGAGATCAGCGGCACGAACCGGGGCGGCGTCTTAGCACCCTTTGGACGCCTGCAGGGCTTCATCCCCAATTCGCACCTCACACGCCTCCCGCGAGGCGCCAGCAACGAACAGCGCGACCAACTGAAGCAGGATCTGGTCGGAGAGACCGTCACGGTGATGGTCATCGAGGTGAACCCCAGACGACGGCGTTTGATCCTCTCTGAGCGCGTTGCGGCAGGACGCCGCCGGCAGGAGATCCTGCAGGAGCTGCACGAAGGCGCCATCCGCACCGGTGTGGTCAGCAACATCGTCGACTTTGGCGCATTCATCGACCTGGGAGGTGTGGACGGGCTTCTTCATATCTCGGAGATCTCCTGGGACCACGTCAACCATCCCAAGGATGTCCTGACGGTTGGTGAGGAAATCGAGGTCTATGTCCTGGACGTGGACCGTGAGCGCGAGCGGATTGCGCTGAGCAGAAAACGGCTGCTGCCAGATCCCTGGGAGACGGTGACAGCGACCCTGCACCGGGGTGACGTCATCGAAGGCACCATAACCCACGTGACGGACTTCGGCGCCTTTGTCGATGTCGGCAATGGCGTGGAGGGGCTGGTCCATGTATCCGAGATGCCCGGCGGCGAGACGACGCTTACCGCCCTCGTCCCGAGCACCACGGTGATGGTGAAGATCCTCTATATCGACCCGCTTCAGCAGCGGATCTCCTTGCGGCTAGAGGACGAAGTAGAAACAGCCGCTGAGGGCGAGGCTGAGGAAGCCGCTCAGGGCGAGATCGAGGCAACCGCCGAGGCCGAGGAGACTGAAGAGGTTGAGGCCGGACCGGCTGCAGAGATCGAAGCACCCGAGAGCGAAGAGGCGGCAGAGCCCAGCGAGGTCGCTGCGGCCTAAACGCTGTTCTACGGGCGCCATAGCAGGCAACGGCTAGGCGCCAGCGTTAGGACAAGCACACAGCAGTGGCATGGGTCGCGGTCGCGATGGCAGTTGATGCCATCGCCGACCACGGCCGTGCTGAGAACAGCGACGCTTACCTCATCCGCAACGCCCCCCACCCAGCGCACGCCGGAAGGCCCATAGGAGACTAGCACAGAGCAGGTAACTAACAGACGACAAGGAGCACTAACATGCGCAGTGGCTTTAAGACCGGGAAGATCTTTGGGATTCAGATACGTGTCGATTGGAGTTGGCTCGTCATCTTCTTCCTGGTGAGTTGGAACTTGGCCTCTGCGCTGGGCAATCTCCATAGCAACTGGAGCACCGCGCTGAATTGGGCACTGGCTGTCACCGGCGCACTGCTCTTTTTCCTCTCTGTCCTCGCCCACGAGCTGGCCCATTCTGTGATCGCCCAATCTCGGGGTATTCCCGTAAATAGCATTCGCCTCCACCTCTTTGGGGGCGTCTCGGACATCCAGCGGGAGCCGGAGTCCCCCACAGGCGAGTTCGTGATGGCCATTCTGGGCCCTGTCACCAGCCTGGCGATTGGGGGTCTGCTTCTCCTTGCCACGGGGCTTCTCGCCGGGACGTCGCTCAGCACAGCACAATCGGCACAGCAGATCCTGTCGAAGCTCAGTCCGGTGGCTACGGTCATGGTGTGGCTGGGTTCCGTCAACATCACGCTCGGCATCTTTAATCTGATCCCTGGTTTCCCCCTGGACGGTGGGCGCGTTCTGCGTGCCATCCTTTGGGGCGTGACGAACAACCTGCGCCGGGCCACACAGATGGCGTCTTGGGTCGGTCAGGCGATCGCCTGGTTGATGATCTTCGCCGGCATCGCGACGGTCTTTGGCGCCAACCTCCCGTTGATCGGACAGGGGTTGGGGAACGGGATCTGGTTAGCCTTCATCGGCTGGTTCTTGCATAACGCAGCGGTGCAGAGCTATCGCCAGTTGGTCATCCGCGACGCCCTAGAAGACGTCCCGGTCTCCGAGGTCATGCGTCGCAATCCGCCGACAGTCACCGCCGAGACGACCATTGCCGACTTCGTACACAACACCCTTATGCAGACCGACGATCAGGGTTTTCCGGTTCTGGATCAAGGACAGCTTACAGGGTTGGTCACGCTGCAGGACGTCCGCGAGATCCCCCGAGACCAATGGGCAGCGAAGCGCATTCGCGACATCATGACCCCCGCCCAGGACCTGGTGAGCGTGTCGCCGTCGGATGATGCCAGCACAGCGCTGGAGCTGCTGGGCAAGGGAGACTTCCGGCAGCTGCCTGTCCTCGACGGTGATAAGCTGGAGGGCGTGGTGCGCCGGCGGGATATCCTAAAATGGCTGCAATTGCAGTCAGGCATGGAGGTCCCCAGCTAACCAGGTTACTGACGAGCATATCGCGGGCGTGCGCCTGCAGGCCCCGATGCAGGAAAGGTAGGGAGGGCACAGCTGAGATGGATATTGAGCATCTGAAACCGTTGATCAAGCGCGACGAGAAGACGAAAATCGTGCTCATGGTCCTCGATGGCGTTGGCGGCCTGCCCTACGATGACGACAACCCGGAGACGGCACTGGAGGCGGCGGCGACGCCCAACCTCGACC
>JAFGNI010000515.1 GCA_016927095.1 Anaerolineae bacterium
ATCTGCGGCTGACTTGAGGTGAAATGCGATTACTCTGACCACCTTACCTTGTCATGGACGACGACTGTGGTAGAATTCTTGTCGTCAAGGAAGAGACTTGACTCACAGCATCCAGAGTGTCCGCCCCTGTAGCTCAGATGGATAGAGCATCGGCCTCCGAAGCCGGTGGCCCGCGTTCGAGTCGCGGCAGGGGTACACAGACGGCCCGCTATGATGGCGGGCCGTCTGCCATAGGACCGGTGCTAGCCGGTCACGATGTTCACCAGCCGCCCCGGGACGACGATGACACGCTGCACGTCACGGCCCGCCAAAGCGTCTCGCGTGGTTGGCGACGCCATCGCGGCCTCCCGCACCGCATCCTCCGTAGCCTCTGCGCTCACCACAACGTGATCCCGCACACGGTTGTCGACCAAGACCGCCATCTCGACCTCAGCGACCTCGATCACATCCGCCTCCCACATAGGCCATGGCGCGCGGTGGATGCTGCCCGCCGTCTCGCGATACCCCAGCCGCGACCACAGTTCCTCGGTGACAAAGGGCGCGAAGGGTGCCAGCAGGCGCAGGATGATGGACCGTGCCTGCAGAAAGCCTGCCGTATCGCCGTAGGTAGCGCGGTGCGCCTCCAGGTCGCCTGTGCAGGTCATCAATGTGCTGATGGCGGTGTTGAAATGCAGGTCCTCGATGTCCTCGGTGACGGCAGCCGCGGCGCGCTGGGCCGCTATGACAATGTCAGCGTCCGCTGATGCATCCGGGTCTGGCTCTGAGGACGGCATACACAGGCGCCCGATGCGCTGCAGGAAGCGGCGCACGCCTTCGATATGCTGGGGTGTGACCCCATCCTCCTCGACGCGCCAGACGGTGTTGGCCTCAAAAGGACCGATGAAGAGCAGGTAGAGCCGCGTCACGTCGGCACCATAGCGCGCGATCACGCTCTCCGGCGTGACCACGTTGCCCTTAGACTTAGACATCCGCTCAACCGCGCCGGTCTTGGGATCCTGGGCGTGCAGAACGCCCTGGCTGCGCAGCTTGGGCAGGGGTTCTCTGAACGAGACCCAGCCTACATCGGCGAGGAACTTGGTCCAGAAACGCGCGTACATCAAGTGGCCCACGGCGTGCTCCGCGCCACCCACATAGATATCCACCGGCAGCCACTGCGCGACCTTCTCGAGATCGAAAGGACGCTCATCGTTGCGGGGATCGACGAAGCGCATGAAGTACCAAGACGAACAGACAAAGCCCGTCATGGTGTCGGTTTCCCGGTGCGCAGGCCCGCCGCACCGTGGGCACGTCGTTGCCACAAACGACGGCACGTTGGCCAAAGGTGAACGTCCATCGCCGCGGGGCTGGTAGTCCGGGACAGGTGGCAAGACGACGGGCAGGTCGGATGCCGGCACGGGCACCTCCCCACAGGTCGGGCAGTGGACGATCGGGATAGGCGTGCCCCAGTACCGCTGGCGCGAGACCAGCCAGTCGCGTAGGCGGTAATGGACAGCGTGTCGCCCTATCCCTTGGTCCGTCAACCAGCCGGCGATCGCCGTTGCCGCTGATGAAGAGTCCAGGCCGGTGTAGGGGCCGGAGGCCACCAGCGTCCCCTCCCCCGTGTAAGGCAGGTCGCCGTCGCCATCTTCCCCCGATCGGATGACGCGCCGGATGGGCAACTGGTAGCGTTCTGCAAAGGCGAAGTCGCGCAGATCGTGTGCAGGCACCCCCATCACCGCGCCGGTGCCGTAGTCGGCCAGGACATAGTTGGCAACGTAGACAGGCGCTTCCCCGCCGCCAGACAACCTCACGTAGGCCCCGGTGAAGACCCCGCTAGGATCTCGCTGGTGACGTTCGATCTCGGACCGCAGAGCGGCCTCGCGCCGGTATGCAGCGACGGCAGGTCGGCGATTGGCAACCGTGATCCGGTCGATGGAATCGTGCTCCGGCGCCAGCACCACAAAGGTGACGCCGAATAGCGTATCGGCGCGGCTGGTGAAAACCCGGATGACCTCCTCCGTTTGTCCCACAACGGGCAGATCGATCTCGAGTCCCTCCTGACGCCCGATCCAGTGGCGTTGCATCGCCAGGATATGTTCGGGCCAGTCCAGCTCGTCCAGGCCCGCGTAGAGCTCGTCGGCATAGGCGGTGGTGCGGATGAACCACTGGTTCTGCGTCCGCCGCGTCACCGGCTGGTGACAGCGCCAGCAGGTGCCATGCTCGATCTCCTCGGACGCCAGCACAGTTTGGCAATGCGCGCACCAGTTCACGGGCGCTGCGGCGTGGTAAGCCAGCCCGCGCTCGTAGAGCATTAGGAAGAAGGTCTGGTTCCAGCGGTAGTAGGCCGGATCCGAAGAGGCGAACTCCCGGGACCAGTCGTAGGAGCAACCCAACAGGTCGAGTTGGTGACGGTAGTTGGCGGCGTACCGGCGGGTGCTCTCCGCTGGATGGATACCGCGCTTCATCGCCTCGTTCTCGGCGGGCAGGCCGAAGGCATCCCACCCCATGGGGTGCAGCACACAATCGCCGCGCATCCGGCGATAGCGGGCGATGACGTCCGACGGCACATAGTTCCGACCGTGCCCCACGCTCAGGCCCGCACCTGACGGATAAGGGAAGAAGTCTAGGCAGTAGGTGGTTGGGGCGTCAGGGGCAGGATCAGAGACCTCGTAGAGGCGCTCATCAGCCCAGCGCTGGCGCCAGGTCGCCTCCATCTCTCGCAACATCGCAACATCCATCTTCACTTCGGGTGACATCGCGTCCCTCCTTCTCATACCGTGATCTGCAGAGCACTGGCACGTCAAACGAGCAGACACGGCACGTGAGGACGCCGGATGCCAACAGACCCGGCATCCGGGAGAACACCGCCTTTCTCTTCGCGCGAACGGCAGACATCGTTCACCTCCCTGGTACGCAAAAAGCGCCTCCCCGTGGGAGGCGCTCTCGAAACGGCAAATAGTTGGTGACCTGCGGTGCTACGTCATCCCACGCAACAACGGCTCCCTCCGGCAAGAAGGAGCTGTGTGGCGAGCCCATTGGACAACATAGCGACCGTCTTCATCATGCCTATATCATAGCACAAATCGGTGTCCCGAGTCAATGTGGGAAAAGGGGAAAAGGGACAAGGGACAAGGGGACAGGGTGTCACGTCCGCGGTCATGTTCGGTAACCGCATCCCCTTTCCCTTGTCCCTTTTCCCATTTCCCCTATCCCCGTTCCCCTTCCGTCAAACCGTAAAGCCCTGCGTCATCGGCAACCGCCGGTCCTTGCCGAAGGC
>JAFGNI010000516.1 GCA_016927095.1 Anaerolineae bacterium
TCGGGTCGCGCGGCGAACCGTCGTGATCGCCACGCCATCATTGTCCGCAAGTCCAATCCCCATCCTATCCGGTAGCGCGATGACAGCGGCGCGGCAATCGGCTATGATAGGAGTGCAGAGTGAGGAAGAAGGAGAACACAATGAGCGACGACGCCCGACCGACACACCGCAGGTTACGTCTCAACGACGGCATGACGGGTGCCCTGGCGACCTTCATCGCTGCCTTTCTCGCCGAGACACTGCTGGGCTGGCTCGGCGGTACCACGCTTGCCCTGGGGCACCGTCTCCTCACGGCACTGGTCGCCTCCGCGTTTGGAGCGCTCGTGAGCAGTTGGATCGGTCGTCGCCGGCGGCGGCGACTGGCACGGCTGCTCGCACTATCCGATGCCTGGCTCCGCGGCAATCTCTCGCTACGTGTGGCCGATGCGGCGGGCGATGCCCTCGGCGACCTCGCCCGACAGCTAGATGCCCTGATGGAGACGCTTGAGGAGGATGAGCAGGACCTTGACCGGCTACGGGAAAGCAACGCCAGGCTCACTGACCAGGTGCGTGCGCTGGCACTGGTCGAGGAACGCAACCGCCTGGCCCGCGAGCTGCATGACACCGTCAAGCAGCATCTCTTTAGCCTCGCGATGACGGCTAGCGCTGTGCGCACAACCGTCGAGCAGATGGACGCCACGAAGCCTAGATTGACGCCTGAAGTCGCCAGGTCTATCAGCGAGATGGTTATCGAGATCGAGACCGCGGCACGTGCCGCCCAACTTGAGACCACGCGCCTCATCGAGGACCTACGACCGGCCCCCTTGCAGGAGCAAGGGCTGATCGCTGCCCTCAATGACTACGGGCTGCTCTTCGGCGCTCAGCAGCACCTTCTTGTCTATGTCGACGTCGATTGTGACGATCGCGTGCTTCCGCCCGTGGTCACCGAGAACCTCTATCGCGTGGCACAGGAAGCGCTCCACAACGTCGCCCGTCACGCCCACGCAACCCGTGTCGACATTCGCCTGCGGTGCGGCCTCGACCGGATCACGTTGACGCTTGAGGACAACGGCGTCGGCTTCGACACGGCGGTGACCCGTAAGGGCTTGGGCATTGGCAGCATGCAGGAGCGCATGCTCGCCATCGGCGGGCGGATGAGCGTGGAAAGCAAGCCGGGCGCGGGCACCATCGTAGAGGCAGAGGTCGATCGGATGCCCGTCGCCGGGTTTGGCCCGGCCCCGGAGCCGGACAGACTGGCATCGCCCTCCGGCCCGAGTCCGGAGGCTTGGAGCTGGCTTGGCGAGCGCCTCGTCATCCCGGTAGGCCAGGCCTGGCCGTGGCTGCCCGCGCATCGGGAGCTGTACCTGCGCCAGCCGGTAGTGGAGGCTGGGACACTGACCGTCAAGCAGGGGCACGCCCTGCTTGGGCTCCGCCGAAGCTATATCCTCCGCGCCGACGTTCCGGCCCCGCCGCAGGAGCCCACCGGTGACCAGGGCGCTGCCCTGGTCGTGCGCAGGAATGGCGTATTGGCCCGCATCACGCGCAGCTACGCCGGCTACAACCTCGACATCGCGGGCGATCCGTTCGACCTGCGCCGCGTGCGCGGTCTAAGGGGACGTGCGGTCCTGGAGCGGCATGGACAAGCCCTGGCCGCGATGCAGTACCGGGGCAGGCAGATGGATACCTGGACTGAAATGGTGTATGATAATCGCAGTTATCGGTTGCACTACCGGGACGATGGTTCCGGCGGATACGTCCTCCGCGACGGTGGGGACCGGCCAGTCATCGAGGCCAATGACGTGCGCATTACTCTCCTCAGCGCCTTGCCGCTCCCGCTGATCGCGATGGTGGTCGCCCGTCTCATCGATGAGTCTACCGCCAGGCAGGCCGTGCGAGGGCAAGTGTAGCAAGTTTCCTGAAGTCTCACGAGACCCACATTCGGGCAGAGAGCAAGACCAAGCAAAGGAGTGCCATGAGAAACATCTATTCGTTCCTATATACACTGAAGCCGTATGAGCGAGGGATCAAAGAAGTGCTGGGCAACTACACGGCCTTCGTGATGCCCGGTCTGGGATTCCAGATCCCCTTCCTCAGCCTCGTGCGCGTCCGCGATGTCCGCGAGCACACGATGGACATTCCACCGCAGCCCGTCATCACCAAGGACAACGTCGAGATCCGCGTCGATGGCGTGATGTGGGTGCGCCCCAAGGCTGATGAGGACTCGATTAAGCGCACCTTCTACAACATCGATGACTGGAAGCGCGCCGTCATCCAGTTGGCGATGACCAACCTGCGCCAGGAGTTCGGCGACTTGACCCTCGACGAGAGCCTTGTGGCCCGCGAGAAGATCGCCAACAACCTGCAGCGGGTCCTGAATGAGTTCGCCAAGGACTGGGGTCTTATCGTGAGCAAGGTCGAGATCATGCTCATCGATCCGCCCGAGGACATCAAGTTGGCTATGCACAAGCAGAAGACTGCCGAGCAGGAACGTCGCTCGATGCGCCTGCTGGCGACCGGTGAGTTCGAGGCTTCGGAGCAGCAGAAGCTGGCGATCATGCAGCGCGCTGAGGGCGAGCGAGAGGCGGCCATCCGCAGGGCCGAGGGCGAGCGAGAGGCCTCCATCCGCATCGCCGAGGGGCGCGCTCAGGCCATTAAGCTGGTCAACGAGGCCGCGAATACCTATTTCACGGGGAACGCCCAGACCCTGCGCAATATCGAGATGACCGAGAACGCGTTGAAGAACAACGCCAAGGTGATCCTAACCGAGCACGGTATCAGCCCGACGCTCATCCTGGGCTCGGTGCCGACGACGCCGTCCGAGGAGGCGTAGATCATCTCGGTGCCAGACCGCGAGGCGAGCCATTGTGCTCGCCTCCGGCGTCCGGCGAAACATCGTGTTTGTCTCCGACGCGCGGTGGACTGCCGTGTCCGCCGTACGCACTTTGGGGGGATACTAACGCTATGACCGACCCGCTACCCAGCGCCGACACCGTCACCGTGTACCTCGTCGACGACCACGATGTTGTGCGCAAGGGACTGCGTTATTACCTTAACGCGCGACCCGAGATTGAGATCGTCGGCGAGGCCGGCGATGCGCTGACCGCCGTGGCGGGCGTTGCCGCCGAGGTACCTGATGTCGTGCTGATGGACCTCGTGCTGCCGCCCCGCCCGGGCGCCCTGCCCTCAGACCAGGGCGGCATCCAGGCGACACGCCAGATCCGCCAGGCCAGCCCGCATACCCAGGTCGTCGTCCTCACGAGCTATGCGCAAGACGAGCTCATCTTCGCCGCCATCAAGGCGGGTGCGCTCTCCTATTTGCTCAAAGATGCCGACGCAGCGACCGTGCTCGACGCCATTCAGGCCGCCGGCCGCGGGGAGGTGGTGCTCCATCCGCGCATTGCCCGCAGGCTGATGCTTGAGGTCAGCGCCCCCGCCAAGCCCCGCGATCCGGCGGCCGAACTTACCCCCCGTGAGATGGAAGTGCTCCAGCTCATCGCCCAGGGCCGGTCCAATGCCGAGATCGCCTCCGAGCTCTTCGTGACGGAGCGCACCGTCAA
>JAFGNI010000517.1 GCA_016927095.1 Anaerolineae bacterium
CGCGCCCCGGCAATCTCGCCGGGGCGCGGTCTGTCTTGATGTAGGCCTACACCTGGGGCAGTGCTTCGAGGGCAGCCTGCAGCTTGGCTTCCTCCAGGCGGTAGTCCAGCAGGTCCTCGCGATGGTAAGCGTCGTAGGCCGCCAGATCGAAGTGCCCGTGACCGCTGGCGTTGAAGAGGATGACCTTAGACTCACCCGATTCCTTGCAGGCCATGGCCTCGGCCTGAGCGGCGCGCACGGCGTGCGCGGTCTCCGGGGCCACGATCGTGCCCTCGGCCTCCGCGAAGCTGTGGGCGGCCTTCATGATCTCGATCTGATGATAGGCGCGTGCCTCGGCGTAGCCCTGGTCGAGCAGCGCCGAGATCGACGGCGCCATGCCGTGGTAGCGCAGACCGCCGGCGTGCACCGGTGCTGGGATGAAGCCGTGGCCGACCGTGTGCATCTTGGCCACGGGGCCGGTCTTGGCGGTGTCACCCCAGTCATAGGCGTAGCGGCCCCGGGTCATACTGGGACACGCGGTCGACTCGACGAAGATCGCTTGGAGGTCGGGTTTGTCGCCGGTGAGCTTGTCCTTCAGGAAGGGGAAGATCAGCCCGGCGGCGTTGCTGCCGCCACCCGCGCAGCCGATGACGATGTCGGGATAGTCGCCGGCCATCTCCATCTGCTTGATCGCCTCCAGGCCGATGACGGTCTGGTGCATCAGGACGAAGTTCACCACGCTGCCCAAGGAGTACTTGTAGCCGTCGTGGGTCATTGCGTACTCCAGCGCCTCACTGATGGCGATGCCCAGGCTGCCCGGTGACTCGGGATCCTGCTCCAGGATGGCGCGTCCCGCGTGCGTCTCGGAACTCGGGCTGGGCACGACGCTGCCGCCCCACGTCTCCATCATGATGCGGCGATAGGGCTTCTGCTGGTAGCTGATGGCGACCATAAAGACCTTGATCTTCAGCCCAAAGAGCTTGCCGGCGAGGCTGAGCGCGCTGCCCCACTGACCGGCACCGGTCTCCGTGGCGAAGCCCTCCAGGCCCTCCTGCTTGCCATAGTAGGCTTGGGCGATGGCCGTGTTGGGCTTGTGGCTGCCGGCAGGGCTGACGCCTTCCCACTTGTAGTAGATCTTGGCCGGCGTGTCCAGGGCTTTCTCCCAGCGATGGGCGCGGAAGAGCGGCGAAGGACGCCAGAGCTGGTAGATCTCCTGAACCTCCTCCGGGATTTCGATGTACCGCTCGCGGCTGGCTTCTTGGGCGATGCACCCCGCGGGGAAGACGGGCGCCAGATCGTCGGGGGTCATCAGATCCAGCGTCGCAGGATGTAAGTAGGGCGGCGGGGGATTGTCCATGTCCGCCGTGATGTTGTACCAATGCGTCGGCATCTGGTTCTCGTTCAGGAAGTACTTGTACTGTTTCATCGAGATCGCTCCTTGACTTGGTTGGAATAGAACTGATTCTCTTCGTGCCACGTCCTCGACCGGCGGCGGCACGACCCTCAACGCGTCCTCACCGGGTATGGGCTTCTGCTTTCACGGGTGCCTGCCGGTCCAGCACCGCGGCACGATCCATGAAGAACTGCCGGTAGACCCGGTAGTGTTCGGTATCCTCGTAACTCACCTCCTGAATGCAGGGACCGTCAAAACTGTAGATCTGGGCATTGCGCAGTGCTAACAAGATCGGTGAATGGGTCGCGATGATGAATTGGACCTGCTGCTGCACACTCAAGGTCTCCAAGACCTTCAGAAACTTGACCTCGCTGGCGGGGGAGAGCGCCGCTTCGGGCTCGTCCAGGAAGTAGAGCCCCGGACGGTCATAGCGACCCCTGAAGTAGGTCAGCATCCCCTCCCCGTGGGAGAGCGTGTTCAGAATCCGACCGCCGTGATACTTGAGGCGTCCGGGGTCGCAGGTGGCGACATCGTCCAGGAAGTCCGCCAGACGGTGGAAGGTCTCGGCACGGAAGAGCGATCCGGCGACCGGCACATCTGCCCATTCGATCTCGATGAAGTCGGCGAGGCGCGTCTCGTAGGGATTCTTGTGGCCCTTGTGGCGCTTGGGCATCTCCCAGACGTGGACACCGGCTCTCTTCGTGATCGCCTCCAGCAGCGTCGATTTCCCCGATCCGTTCTCGCCGACGAAGAAGGTCACCGGCGACCGGAATGTCAACTGCGACGTGGTCCTGAGGATCGGCACGTTGAAGGGGTAGTACTGGCTTGTCGGGTAATGATCGCTATAGAGCTTCACTTGCTTGATGTACATAGGTCACTCCGTGCTCATTGTTCGGCGCCGAGACCTTTGGGATCTCGACTACTGCGGTTCCAGCAGGCGAAAGCTGTCGCTGCGCCCCTGCAGGACGTCTCGCAGGCGCGGTCCTGCCATCCCCATCGCCGCGTAGACCATCTCCAGCGTCGTCCGGGCCTCGGCCTGCATCTTGCGGGTGCCCTCGACCAGGACTTCCTCGACGAGACCCGGCTGGGAGGCGTAGTGGGCGCGGCGCTCTCGCACCGGCTCCAGGAAGTTGTTGATGGCGCGGGCCAGCTTACGCTTCACCTCGACGTCGCCCACCTTGCCCTGGAGATAGCGCTCCTTCAGATCGTTGACCTCGTCGATGTCGGGGTTGAAGGCGTCGTGGTAGATGAAGACGGGGTTGCCCTCAACCCGACCGGGGATATCGGCCCGGACCCGGTTGGGGTCGGTGTACATCCCACGCACCTTCTGTTCCACGGTTTTGGCGTCGTCAGAGAGCATGATCGCATTGCCCAGCGACTTGCTCATCTTCGCCTGACCGTCGGTGCCGATCAGGCTCGGGACGTCGCCGATCATCACGTCGGGCAGCGGGAAGACCTCGCGGTCGTAGGTGCGGTTAAAGCGGCGGGCAAGCTCGCGCGTGATCTCGACGTGGGCCTCGTTGTCCTTGCCGACGGGGACCAGGTGGGCGCGCGGCAGCAGGATGTCCGCCGCCTGCAACACCGGATACCCGATGAGGCCGAAGGGCACCGTCTCGTCATCCATGTTGGCTGCCCGCGCCATGTCCTTGATGCTGGGAAGCCGCGCGAGGCGCGGGAGCGTGACCAGGTTGCCGAGCAGGAGTGCCAGTTCGTACTCCTCCGGGATCGCCGACTGCAGGAAGATGACGCTCCTTTCGGGGTCCATCCCCACCGAGAGGTAGTCGAGGACCACGTTGTAGATGTTCTCGTTGAGCTCCTCGAGATCCGCCTTCTCGGACTTGGTCGTCAGCGTGTGGAGGTCCGCGATGATAAAGAAGCAATCGTAGGTGTCCTGGAGCGCGACGCGATTCTTGAGGCTCCCGACGTAGTGCCCCAGGTGCAGCTTCCCTGTCGGGCGATCCCCGGTCAGAATGCGCTTCTTCGGTTTGTCCATGGTTTTCTCCCTGTTGATCGATCGTTCTCGGTGTTCGGTGCGTATCCCATAAACAAAAACACGCCCGTCCCCAGAAGGGACGAGCGTTTGATTGCCCGTGGTGCCACCCTAGTTAGGTGCCTGCCCTCAAAACACAAAACGCGCGGTGATCGCGCGTTCGCAAGACAAGCCAGCCTCACTCGTTTCGGACACGGCTCAGGGCCTTGGCCCCGCGATGTCCTGCACCTTGATAACGGTGGTGCCTCCGTCTCAGACTACTGCCAAGCATCGTCTTGTGATGCCGGGTTCGGTGAGCAGCTCCTGGGCCCATTCAACCCTCGCGCTGGTGCCGGATTCTCACCCGTTTCCGGCTCTCTGTGACCCCGCTTGAGCGTCTACTTCTCCCGCTCTTAGCCTTTCGCACTCTCTTTATAGCATAGGATGCTCGGAAAGTCAAGATGAATCGA
>JAFGNI010000518.1 GCA_016927095.1 Anaerolineae bacterium
GAAGGTGGGCCTCGTCCTGCAGGACAACTTTCTCTTTGCCGACACCGTCATGGAGAACATCCGCTACGGGCGGCTGGAGGCGACCGACGAGGAGGTCATCGCGGCGGCGGAGCTAGCCAGTGCCGATACCTTCATCCATAGCCTGCCCCATGGCTACAAGACCGAGCTCTCAGAACGCGGCAGTAATCTAAGCCTCGGCCAACGGCAACTGCTCGCCATTGCGCGGGCCATCCTGGCAGATCCGGAGATCCTGATTCTGGACGAGGCCACGAGTAACGTGGACACGCGGACGGAGAAACACCTGCAAGCTGCGCTGCTCAAGCTGATGGAAGGTCGCACCACCTTTGTCATCGCGCACCGGTTGAGCACGATCCGCGACGCCGACTGCGTGATGGTGATCAACCAGGGCGAGATCATCGAACGGGGGACGCACGACCAGCTTCTGGCCAAGCGGGGCTTCTACTACAACCTCTATATGAGCCAGTTCAAGGGCCAGGCCCCTATCACTGCCCCGGTGGCAGCCATAGCACTCCCAGCCTAATTAAGCATCGCGATCTTTGCAGTCGGGCCAGCCAGGGCGCGTTGCGTACAACACCCTGGCTGGCCCAGTCTGTCTCATCTTTGACCATCATCAGAGTTGTGTTCTCGTCCCACCTCCTTTAGGATGGCTCCACTCAATTGAAGTCACCCTCAGCTTGCGCGAAGACCTGGTAGGTGACATAGTCATCGGCAGGGATCGGTGCATCAAAGGTCACCGAAGCACCGGGCGCGATGCTCTGCACGGTATAGTCTGAACCGATGCTGGTGATCTGACCATTGGCATCAACGAGAGCACCACAGATGACGACGTTCTTGATGGCGTAGGTGTTGTTGTTCACAATCGTGCCTGTGATGCGCACACTGCTGCCCTGATCGATGAGCTTGGAACCGGCTACCTCGACCGGCGCCGGCTCGCGCCACTCGGCAACCACAGCGTCGGCATGCACATAGAAAGACCCCATGTTGTAGGCCGCGATTTCGGCGGTGAAGGGGCAGGACTCACCAGGTGCCAGGAGCATGCAGTCAAAGTCCGCCGCCATCGCACCGTGCGGGATCCATTCACCGTAACGACGCCGCGCGAACTGGTAGAATGCCCCGCGGAACCCATCAGCGTCGTAGAAGGTGAAGTGGACCGTGTTCACGGCGTAGACCTCATCGCCATCGTTGGTCAGCAGCCCCGAGACTTTGTAGATGGTGAGGCCATCCAGGAGTGGGCTGGGTTCGGCACGGTTTAGGCTGATCTCCACCGAGAAGGGCGGGCCCGGGTTCGTGTCCGGTACCTGAACCAGGGCGGGTGTCGCCGCCGGTGCTGCGGCAGCGGCTGGCTGCGCAACAGCAGCCGTTGTGTTAGCGACCGCCACCAGCTCAGCGGAGGTCGGCTCGGCGTCTGCTGCAGCGGTTGATGCTGTCGCAACAGCGGTTTCCGGTTCCGTATCGACTTCAGCTGCAATGGTGGGTTCCTCTATGGGCTCACGCCCGGACTCAGTGGCCTCGGGCTCCTGCGTCGCTGCGACCGCATCCACTCGCTCTGGTTCAACCGTCGATTCTGCGTCGGGGTCCGGCGGTTGCTCTGCCGACTCTGCCACCGGCAGAGCTGCCTCCTCAGACGTCGCCTCCGCAGCGGGATCGCTTGACGGCGGGCTCGCTTCATCCTCATCATAGGCTTCGGCCTGGGGTGTCTCGGTGGCCGTCGGCTCAGGCACCTCGAGTAACTCGACAGCAGCCGGATCGTCCGGTCGCTCGCCCGGTGCGGGTCGCTCACCGGGCCCGCCTTCGCCGAACGGGGGCATCAGCTGGCCCTCTTGACCACTGCGGCTGGCGAGCAATTGTACAACCGCCATCATCAACTGCCGGGAGCTCCCGCCTCCACCTGCCTCTCCGCCGGCAGGTGCCTCTCGTCCAGGACCGGCACCGCCGGCCCCCATCTGCTCACGCAGCGCGGCGCGATCCTCATCGGTCATCTCGCGCATCTGTTCACGCATCGCTGCGCGGTCTTCCTCAGACAGGCCGCCCGCAGATGCCTCACCGGGGAAACCTCCCGGCATGCCCATCCCGGCACCGGCTTCCTCCGCCCATGCCTGGGCATCTTCCTCGGTCAGCTGCATCGCTTGTATAGCCGAAAGCTGCGCATCCGTCAGAGCGCCCTCAATCTGCTTCTGTACCGCCGTGGCTTCATCGGTACCCTGAAGTGCGTTGCTCTGTAGTGCTTGCCAGAGCGGCAGGAGCTCAGCCGCCTGGGCTTCGGTAACAGCGTCCGCCGTCTCCTCCAGCTTCAGTGTGCCGAGCGCCAACTGGCTGACCGCATCCAGCGCACCCTCGTAATCCGTGCTCAGTGCGGCCCCTGCCAGCGAGATCTCACTTGCATCCGAGGCCCCTTGGCTGCAGCCAGCCATCAGCGTCAGCACGAGGGCGCATGCTGTAGCAAACAATCTATGTAGAAGGCGCATACTCATCGTAACACTCCGTTTTGCCGTGAAGTAGTCGGGCTCAAAGCCCATCATGGTCCGTCTTACCCCCGGGCCACCCAACCTGTGATTCGGGACTCGAGACTTGAGATACGCGATCTGTGCATCTGTCGATTTGCCGTTCTACTCGTGCCGCAACGCCACAATAGGGTCGAGCTGCGCCGCCTGGTTCGCCGGGTAGTAGCCAAAGAAGATGCCGATGATCGCCGCCGCGCCAAAGGAGAGCGGGACCGACAGCGGCACGAGCTCCGTGCGCATGGACCCCAGTGCATTGAAGAGCACTGAGCCCCCGATGCCAAATACGACGCCGACCAGTCCGCCGAGCAAACTCAACATCACTGCCTCCAGCAGAAACTGCAGGCGCACATCGCGCTGGCGCGCGCCGAGCGCCTGGCGCAGGCCGATCTCCCGGGTGCGCTCGCTGACGCTGACCAGCATGATGTTCATAATGCCGATCCCACCGACCACGAGCGAGACAGCTGCCACCCACGCCAGCAAGTTGCGGAACGTCTCTGTGGTGGAGGCTTGCGTATCGATGATGTTGTCCTGCGTCATCAGGGTAAAACCGGGGGAATCGTAAGAAGTCTCCAGAATTCTGACCAACCAGGTGTTGAGTTGGGCCATGACATCGTCCATCTCCTCACGATTCGCAGCAGAAACGTAGATCATGCGCAACTCATCGCTGCCAAAGCGGGTGGCGACAAAGCTCTTGAAGACAACCGTGATGGGTATGTAGACCTGGGCATCATAGTCCGTGTTGCCGACGGTCCCCTTAGGTGCCATCACGCCAATGACCACGTGCTGCTTTGAGCCGATCTTGATGGCCTTCCCAACAGCACCCGAGGGGTCTCCGAACAGCTCTGTCGCCACGTCATAACCCAGCACGGCGACTTTGTTGAGGTTGTCCGTGTCCTGATCGGCGATGAAACGTCCATAGGCCACGTCGAGTTCACGCACCGCCGGGAAGCCGTCCGTTGTCCCGTTGATCGTGACATCCGTGATCGTCACCGACTCTACCGTCACATCTTGCGTCGTCGTCTGCTCCGCTGAGATACCACTGATATGGGTCAGATTGCTCTCCAAGATCGCCAAATCATCATAGGTCAAGGTAGCCGGACGTGCGCCTCGACCGAAACCGCCCCGCTGAAAGGAGGGCATCACCATGATCAAGTTCGCACCTAACGCGTTAATCTGGTCGGCGATCTCCGCCTCAGCCCCGGCACTGATCGCCAACATGATGATCACCGCCGCCACGCCGATGATCACACCCAGCGTGGTCAGGAAGGACCGGATCTTGTTGGCCATCAAGCCTTCCCAGGCTACGTTTAGCGTCTTCCGGAGGTTCATCTGTCCGCCACCTCGCTCCAATGTCGCCCATCCGCGGGCCGTTCGGTGGCCTGGTGGCCCTTACCGGCCCGGAGATCGACGCCGATCTGGTCACCATGCCCCGTGCCGTCATCCTGGTGACCGTTGTCCCCATTGTGGAGATCGGCGATGCCGCGGGCGTGCTCACGATCCGAGATGACCTTACCGTCCCTTAGGTAGATCACACGCTGCGCATGACCGGCGATACCCAGCTCGTGCGTGACCATCACAATCGTGGCACCGCGCTCGTGCAACGCGTGGAAGACCTCAATCAGACCCTCCGCGGATTGTGTGTCCAGATTGCCCGTGGGCTCATCGGCAAGGATGATGGCGGGATCGTTGACCAGCGCCCGGGCAACAGCCACGCGCTGTTGCTGCCCGCCCGACATCTCCTTGGGGAGATGGCTCATCCGGTCGCTCAGGCCGACCAGTTCCAGCATTTCGGCTGCGCGCTCTCGCATATTGGATTCCGTGAGCCCGTCATGTCCGTCGTAGAGCATCGGTAGCATCACATTCTTCAATGCGTTCTGCCGGGGCAGTAGATTGTAGGACTGGAAGACGAACCCGATCTTGCGATTGCGCACCTGGGCTAGGCGATCTCTATTGAGCTTGCTGACATCCTCACCGTCCAGCACATAGGCACCATCGCTCGGGCGATCCAGACACCCAAGAATGTTCATCAGGGTCGACTTGCCACTGCCCGATGGCCCCATCACGGCAACGAACTCACCTTTCTCGACGAAGACATCGACGCCCCTCAACGCGTGAACCGCGATGCTCCCTTTTCCGTAGACCTTGGTCAGATCCTGGGTCTCAATGATTGTGCTGTCCATACTACGGCATCCCCCCACCGCCAAACCCACCTGAGGGCGGACCACCGAAGTCGCCGGGCATTCCGAAGCCGCCTTCGCCGGAATCCGTCGCGACAAAGGATGTCGCCGTTGCAGTGTTGAGGGTCACGATGTCTCCCTCCTCCAATCCGGAGAGCACCACCGCGTTAACGTAGTCCTGCAGACCTATCTCCACCACGCGCATCTCCAGTTCTCCGCCGGGCAGCATGACAAATACGGCGTAGGCGTCCCCCGTATCCCGCAGTGCCTGGACCGGCACCAGCAGCGCATTCGCCGCCTCCCCTGCCGTGATGTCAACGTCGACGTTCATATCGCCCAACAACGTCACAGAATGGGCTGTGGTGTCAATCGTTGCCCAGCACTGCACGGCTGCCGTGTTCCCCACGGTCACCAGAACCGGATCAACTCTGTAAATCTCGCCCTGATAGGCGTAGTCAGGGAGCGCCGTGAAAGTGAAGTCCACCGTGTTTCCGACGGCGACGCTGTTTAGGTCACTTTCCTCGACCCAGAACTCCACGACGGGGTTCTCAAGATCGGCCATCGAGAGCGCGGCTGCATCCTCAGCTGCCGTCTCACCGACCTCAATGTTGACTGCGGTGACAACACCGTCAAAGGGGGCGATCAACGTCGTACCGTCCAGTGCCTCCTGCGCGGACTCAAGGGCCGAGGTCGCCTGCTCCACAGCCAGCTCAGCTTCCTTCAACGCCGACGCGCCCTCAGCCCCCAGGGCCAACTCCGCACGCGCCAATGTCAGTTCCAACTCGCGGACCGTGTTGCGCGCTGTGGCAATATCGGTCTCATCGGGCGGCGTCTCGACCTCCTCAAGAGACTGTCGTGCGCTCAGCAAGTTGGCATAGGCCGTCTGCACATCGCCCGAAGGATCCTCGATCATGGCCAGATCGTAGTTGGCCTGGGCGAGCTCCAGGCTCTGCTGCGCTGAGACTAGGGAGTCGGCGGCGTTGTTACGCGTGCTCTCGATGTCCTTCTCGTAGTCTCGCTCTGGGTTCATCGCCTCTGCATAGGCCTGCTGTGCGTTGGCCAGTGCAGCGATGGCTTTGTCGAGGCTGATGCGGGTTGAGGCGTTGGTCGCATCGGACATCTGGGCCTGCGCGGATGTGGTCTGGTAGTTGATCTGGGCGCTGCGGAGTTGTGCCTGCGCCATCGCGATCTCCTCGTCGTCAGGTCCCCAGTTCTCCAGATCCTCGAGCTCGCTCTCTGCAACAGCGAGCGCCACCCTGGCCTGCGCCACCGCCAGCTCAGCCTCACCCTGAGCCACCGCCAGCTCGCGTTCCGCCTCCAAAACCAAGAGCTCTGCCTCCGCAACGGCCTGGCGCGCGGCCGCGTCGTCGATCCATGCGAGGGTATCCCCCGCTTGGACCTTGTCACCGACCTCAACCAAGACGCTGAGCACCTTGCCGCTGGCCGCGAAGGCCAACTCGACCTCAGAAGAGGGCACCAGCTGGCCTGAACCCGAAGCTGTCACGGAGAGATTGCCCCGTGTCACGGTCGCCGTCTGCACGTCCGTGGGCGCCTCAGCGCTCCGACCTGGCACAAACCAGAGGCGATAAGCCGCGTAGCCCCCGCCTGCGACGACCAGTACAACGATAAGCACAATCCAGGTGGTCTTTCTCCCTGACATCACCATCTCCTCCAAGCACAAGTATCACGAATAGCGGAAGTACACCGTACGCATCCTAGTGCTAGCATCTGAGAGCAGACCAAGAGAAGGCTGAGAAAAGCCTAAGAATCCAGCGCATCTCTCAGGCTCCTCTCAGCCTCCTCCCAGGGACATCTCAGAGAGCAAGCTATAATGAAGGTACCACAAGGATGGGTGGAAGTGTTGGAGAGAGATGCAGGCTATGTCAACGGTACTCGTGGTAGACGATGATCAGAGATTGCTCAAAATGCTGCGCCGGACCTTGAGCTACGAGGGCTTTCAGGTCACGACGGCGACAGACGGGCAGGAAGCCTTGGACAGTATCTATGAGGACCGGCCCGACATCGTCGTGCTCGACTGGATGATGCCCGAGCTGGATGGTGTTGAGGTATTGAAGGCGCTGCGCGACCAAGGCGACGACACGCCGGTCCTGATGCTGACGGCACGGGATGCCGTGCAGTATCGCGTCGAGGGTCTGGAGCGAGGCGCCGACGATTACCTCATCAAGCCCTTCGAATCGATAGAGCTTGTGGCCCGCGTCAGAGCCCTGTTGCGCCGTGCCGGGACCGGCGACGAGAGGCAGCCCTTGACCTTTGCGGACCTGAGCTTGAACCCGCTCACCCGGGAGGTAAAGCGGGCCTCGCGCGAATTCGACCTCACGCCTACCGAGTTCGATCTCCTCCAGCTCTTCATGCAACATCCCAACCAGGTGCTGGAGCGCGGACAGATCCTGTCGCAAGTCTGGGGCTACAACTTCGTCGGGGACGACAACATCATCGAGGTCTATGTCGGCTATCTGAGAAAAAAGATGGAAGCTGACGGCGAACCCCGCTTGATCCAGACCGTCCGCGGCATCGGCTACGTCTTGCGGGAGGCCGGTTAGTGTCCATTCGTCTTCGCATGTCGCTGCTCTACACAGCGATCCTGCTGCTGACGTTGGCGGTGTTCAGCAGTGCCCTCTATGTGGCACAGGCGCAGTACTCCCTGAATATCATCCGGCAGGACTTGGCGGAGAGCGCACGAAAGATGGAGGTCGCCTGGACCCGGTTCCACCGGGAATGGCCACCGCCCCCGCCACCCCAGGCATCCCAGGAACTGGGCCAGTACAGCGCAGAGGCCGAGCAGGCAGTCAGGGTCACCGTGCGCGGCGCAGCGTCACTGGATGTCGTCAGCATGCTTGATGCGGAGGGTGAACCGCTGCCGCGCCCTGAGGATGTCCCTCAGCGAGAGGTCGAGGCCTTCAGCATCAGCGACGAGGGCCTGGCTCAGATCCACAACGGCCAGAGCTGGCTGACGATCGATGAAGGCACCGACGCGCGTTGGCTCACACTCAACCGGCCTGTCATGTGGAACGAGTCGATCATCGGCATCCTCCAGGTGTCGCGCCCGTTGGCCGATCGGGATCGCTCGATGCGCTCTCTGCGCACGACGCTGATTGCCGGCACGGCAGCAGCAACCATCGTCGCCTTTGGGGCCGGTTGGTTTCTCTCGGGCACGACCCTGCGGCCGATCCAGCGCATCACAGAGACCGCCCAGCAGATTGGCGAGGCGCGGGACCTCTCTTCCCGCGTCGAACACAGCGGACCCAACGACGAGGTCGGACGGCTCGCCAAGACGTTCAACAGCATGCTCGAGCGACTGGAGTCAGCCTACCAGCAGATTGCGCACGCCCTACAAGTACAACAAGACTTCGTCGCCGACGTCTCCCACGAACTGCGCACGCCGTTGACCACGATCCGCGGCAACCTGGTCTTGCTACAGCGCGACCCGCCGCTGCCCGAAGAGGAGCAGGCCGATGTCCTGGAGGACCTCTCTCAGGAGAGCGAACGTCTCAGCCGCCTCGTGAACGATCTCCTGACCTTGGCCCGGGCGGACGCTGGGCGAGAGCTGCTGGTGGGCCCGACAGCGATCAAGCCCATCGTGGACGAGATCCGCCGCCATGCCACCGTCTTGGCGCCCACACGCGAGATCGACATCGCGAACCCCGGAGAATTGGCCGTCGTCGCCAATGCCGACGCGCTCAAGCAGACGCTGCTCATTCTGGTGGATAACGCCATCAAACACGGTCGCGGGCCTATCAGGCTGACACTGGATGAAGCCGATCGCCAGGTCGCCATCCGGGTTCAGGACTCCGGACCTGGGATGCCACCGGAACTGCAGGGACGCATCTTCGACCGCTTCTACCGCGCCGACACGGCGCGCGCGACACCCGGCTTCGGATTGGGCCTCGCGATCGCCCGCACGCTGACCGAGACACAGCACGGCACCATCGAGGTCGAGAGCACGCTGGGCCAGGGCAGCGCGTTCACCGTGCGGCTCCCGGCAGCGTCGTAGCGCCGCCCAGACCGTCTGGTCGTGACATACACAGGCAGTGCATACCTCCCGTTGCGCCAGAGGCAACACCGACCGCCGGTCGTAGAGACGGCCCGGTGGGCCGTCTGGTCGTGACATACC